>JAEDFV010000006.1 GCA_016297845.1 Clostridia bacterium | reverse complement strand
ATGGAGGCGATGACGGACTGTCGTTTTATAGAGAAATTGCTGAGCAAGCGCCAATGCATTTAAAAGAAGATGGAATTATAGTTTTGGAAATTGGATTTAATCAAGGACAAAGCATTAAAAAACTCTTGCAAAATAGCTTTAAAAATATTAAAATAAAGAAGGATTACAGTGGCAATGATAGAATCGTTGTTGCACAGAAAAAATAATAAGGACAATTTATGGTTGAAAAAACATTAAACATTAAAAAAAGATTCGATGAACTTACAGATTTAATTTCTAAACCTGAAATTATTGCTGACCAAAAAGAATGGAAAAAACTTGTTAAAGAAAGAGCATCGCTTGAAGATTTGGCAAATGCGCACGATGAACTAGTAAAACTCAAGAAAGAACTTTCAGAAGCAGAAGAAACTTTGAAATCTGAAACAGACAAAGACATGATTGAATTGTTTAGCGAAGAAGTTAAATCTTGTAGAAAAAAAATCGAAGAACTTCAAGAGAGAATAAAAATACTTCTTCTTCCAAAAGACGAAAATGATGAAAGCAATGTTATCATTGAAATAAGACCGGGTGTTGGGGGAGAAGAATCTGCTCTTTT
The DNA here is from genome assembly GCA_016297845.1 of Clostridia bacterium. Lineage (GTDB taxonomy): Bacteria > Bacillota > Clostridia > Christensenellales > UBA1242 > UMGS687. Next base: position 37,433 of record JAEDFV010000006.1, on the reverse strand, counting down.
TGGCGCAGTTCTTATGAAAATGTACATGAGATATGCTGAGCGAAAAAGGTGGAGTGTTGAAATTGCTGATTACTCTGAAACTGAAATGGGCGGGGTTAAAGAATGCTCATTCATCATAAGTGGAAAAGGAGCATATTCAAGACTTAAATATGAAAGTGGAGTTCACAGGGTTCAACGTGTTCCTGAAACTGAGTCCCAAGGAAGAGTTCACACTTCAACTGCGACTGTTGCAGTTTTGCCTGAAGTTGAAGAAGTGGATTTTGAAATCTTGGATAAAGACATAAGAATTGATACATATAGAAGCAGTGGCGCAGGTGGTCAACACGTAAATAAAACTGACTCAGCAATAAGAATAACTCACATGCCAACAGGTATCGTTGTTGCTTGCCAAGATGAGCGCTCTCAAATAAAAAATAGAGAACGAGCTTTCCAAATTTTAAAGTCCAAGTTGTATGATTTTTATAAAACACAAAGGGACAAAGAATACAGCGAGAATAGAAAAAGTCAAGTTGGGAATGCTGAAAGATGCGAAAGAATAAGAACATATAACTATCCACAAGGCAGAATTACTGACCATAGAATCAATTACACAATTTATTCTCTTGACGATTTCCTTGATGGAAACATTGACGAAATGATTGAACAATTATCGTTGGCCGACCAGAAAGAAAAACTTGAAGAAGCACTCAAAAATAATTCTTAATAAAATTTATTTAGGTTAATTATGGGCGAAGAAATAAAAGAAGAACAAAAATATAAATATGTGAATAGGGAAACAGGGCTTGAACTTACAGACCCTGGAGATATCCATTATTATATGTGTGCCCAAAATGACCAAATTATAGAGAATCTTCTATTAGGGAAATTTAGAAATGACGGAAGTTATTACATTGAAAAAGAATATTTGATGGAATTGTTAAAAATTGATAAATATATTTCTCAACATGATGATAACAAATATATTTTAATAGGTGGTGTAAAAACACATGAATTTAAGTTCACATTACTTATTGAAAATGTTGCTGGCAGTAAAAAGTGTGCAACACTTAGGCTTATTGAACAGATTTTGAAAAATGATAAAGTTGAGCTTTTAAAAACTATTGTTGCAAGATATACTGACGACGCTGACCAATATTTTATGACAAAAGTTAACAAAGTCTTTTCTATTAAAAATAAAGATGAAATAGATGGGAACCAGATTGACGAAGAAGTTCTTTTTAACATTTTAAGAAGATTGAACGAAATGCAAATTATGAAGAAGGACAGAATTGATTCTTTGGATTACATTTCGAACACATACATAGATGAAATTTTGAAAATTTTAAAAAATAACCCTGGAAAATTTTCCGAATTGGCACTTAGAAAATACGCAGTTCTTCTTGAACAAATGGAAAAGAATGTAGGTGGTAAAAATTATTACATATCACTTCGAAAGGGGCTGGATAAAATTTTATTAGAAACTTCGGAATATTTAAAAGATAAAAAACTCGCTGAACTTTTGGATAAGGCAAAAGAAAACTACACTTCAAATTACAAACAAGTCCATAAAGAAATTTTGGAATCAATTGACAGAAAAAAAATTGAACCAGCAAAGAAAGTTAAACAAGAATCAAAGTCAAAATCTGCCGAAAGTGGAGGTGGGTCAAAGCCAAAAAAATCAGCATCAAAAAAGAAAGACGCACCTAAAAAAAGCGCCTCAAAAAAAGATGAAAAGAAAAAAGATAAGGCAACAAAGTGGATAGAAACAAAAAGATTTTTGGGAGCGACATCTCAAGAAAAAAAAGAACCCCAAAATTCTCAACAAGGTAATTTTGTAATTGGCATAGAAAATGGTTTTTCTGATATGATTAATTCCAGTCAAGAACTTATCGGTTTTAAAGATAAGGATAAAGATAAAAACAAAGATAATTCAAACAAAAGTGCCATTATTGTTCCAAATTTAAATATAAACACTTTTGACCGCGGAATGGAATAAAAAAATTGAGAATAAATCTCAATTTTTTATTTTATCTACATACCCATTTCTTTTACTCTTTCTGCCAATGAATATTCAACGCCACATGCTTCTCTTATTCTACGCGAAAAAATAGGATTAAGTATTTCAACATTAACAATTGCATTCTTTATTGCTTCACGTAAGTTATTTACAACATTATTGTTTATTTCAGGAATGTTTACAATTTTCTCCCAATTAACCTTACACAAGCCATTTACTTCATACATAAAGATATAAGGGAAATAAGAACGCAATTCGCTTGATACTTTGTATTTATCTAAACAAATATTAACAAAACGTCTTCTTACATTGTACTCTTTTGAGTCTTCTGTATAGTGTTCATGGCTTTCTAATTTGAAAAGATCTTTATAATTGATATTAAAAGTTCCTTTAAATGAATTTTCTGCTCCCATTTTTAACTCCTTATTTTCTGAATTTTTCTAAATTATATTTCATAAATTTTGTTTTGTCAATACTTTTTTTTCTAAATTATCTTGCAATTTTGTTGTTTTTATAATATAATGCAGGCATAAATAGTGGTTTTGGAGGAGAAATGTTATTTTTAGGCAGTTTTTTAAATGATTGGTGGGATTCAATTTCAAAGTTTTTCAAAGGTCTTAGCACAACGATTACTTCTCTTTTAATTGCGCTTTTGGCAATAATGTGTTTGTTTTGCATAATTCGTTTTCTTAAACCAACTTTCAGTGCTGACAAGGGAAAACTTAGAATTATGCCACTTGTTTTTGCCATTCTTTTTGGCGGATTAACAGCGTTTGTTGCTTGTGCAACATTTGCTTAAAAATTGTTTGCAAAAATATTTTTATATGTTATACTCATCAGAGTTTAAGGAGATATTATGAAATTTTTAGGGTTAGTTCCAAACTGGATTGCAACTTCTTTCCCAATTATTAGATATGTTTTCATGGGTCTTGTTGCACTTTCATCAATCGCATTAATTGTTGTTACAATCATGCAAGATACTAAAGAAGGCGGGAATAATGCAATAACTGGGGTTCAAGAAAGTTACTATTCACAAAACAAGGGAAAAACACGTGAAGGAATTTTGAAGAAACTTACAATTGCTTTTGCTTCAATAATTGCACTTTCAATTATTCTTTTCTTTGTTACTATTGTGATTGAAAATGCTTTTTAGTTTTGATTAATTAAAAAAATATGTTAGAATTTGCTTATGAAACTTCATGAGCAAATTTTTTTTGAAATAAAGAACGAAAAATTAGAATACAAATCATATGGACAACTTTTTTCCAAACTGTCAGAAAAATTGGGCGAGCCGATTGAAAACATTGCAAAATGTGTTAACAAAATGATACTTGAAGGTGAACTTGTTGAAAATCACAGAGGGAAACTGGCTGTTCCTTCTTCTTTGAAACTTTGTAGGGGAATTGTCTGCGGAAATCCAAAAGGCTTTGCATTTATTTCACCAAAAAGACAAGGACATCAGGGCTTTGAATTTAAAAAAGGTCAGAATGAAGATGTGTTTGTTCCAGCAAGCATGCTTTTTGGTGCTTTTGATGGAGATGAAGTCCTTTTCAGAATGGAAGGGAAAGATTGTGGAAGTGTTGTTAAAGTCTTAAAACGAGGAAACAAAAAAGTTGTTGGCAAACTTATAAGGGGCAACAATTCTATTTTTAAAGGCAACAGGCTTGACAGTGAAAATTTTTATGTCATTCCTGATAACACAAGATTCTCTAAACCAATTCTTGTCCCTATTCGTGAAATAAAAGACGCAAAGGAAGGAGACAAGGTTTCTGTTGAACTGACTTTCCAACCAGAAGGAAGCAAATGTTCGCTTCCTGTTGGCAAGGTCCTTGAAATTGTTAAAGGAGATGATATTGAAAAGGGAATTAAGGCAATTATGGTGGAAAATCAAATTCCTGAAGAATTTCCTGAAAAAGTTTTGAAAGAAGCAGAAAGTTTTAGAACTGATTTTGAAAAAGAAAAAACGAGAAGAGTTGACCTTACAAACAAATTAATTGTTACTATTGATGGTGCTGATGCAAAAGATTTGGACGATGCTATAAGTCTTGAAAAAGACGGCGAAGATTATGTGTTAGGCATACATATTGCTGACGTTGGGAATTATGTTAAATATAAGAGTGAAATAGACAAAGAAGCATACACTAGAGGAACAAGTGTTTATTTCCCTGGAAGAGTTTACCCAATGCTTCCAAAAAGACTTTCAAACGACCTTTGTTCTTTAAATCCGAATGAAGAAAAACTTGCACTTTCAGTGGTTGTCAAGTTAAATAAATTTGCAGAAATTGTGTCATATCAAATTTTTGAAAGTGTTATAAAAAGTTCATACAGATTGACATATGCACAAGTCCAAAATATTTTGGGGGACAAACTAAATACCGAGGAAAACAAAGTTTTATCACCTGAAGAAATGAAAAATTTCTTAAAAAATGGCAGTTTGAGTAAACCTGTAATTGATATGCTTATTCAGATGAATCAATTAAGTGCAAAATTAGGAAACAAACGTCGCAGTGCGGGAGCACTTGACCTTGAACTCCCAGAAACATATTTTGACATGAAGGGAAATGAAATTCTTGACATAAGAAGAAGAGAAAGAAACGACGCGTATAAACTTATTGAAAATTTTATGGTTCTTGCAAACAGAGTTGTCGCGGAAGCTTTTTGTAAACTTGACGTTCCTTTTGTTTACAGAATTCATGGAGAACCATCAAAATTGAGAGTGCAAGAAGTTGTTGAAGTTTTGAACGGATTTGGCATTGACATAAAACAGAGTAAACATATAGATGCAAAATATATTCAATATGTTTTGGAACAAGTTAAGAAAACAGATTTTGCTGAAGTTGGAAGCATGCTTGTGCTTAGAGCACTTGAAAAAGCGGTGTATGCAGAAGAATGTTTGGGCCACTTTGGACTTGCTCTTCAATATTATTGTCACTTTACTTCACCAATCAGAAGATATCCAGACCTTACAATCCACAGGATTATAAAAAAAGCACTTTCAGTTTGTAAATCCAATATATTAACAAATGAACAAACTAACATATCTCAAATTAAGAAACTTTTTAAAAGCGACTATGACCTTGAAGAATTTGTTATAGACAGTGCTTTTCAATCAAGCGAGCGTGAGCGTAAGGCTGACGAAGCGGAAAGACAAGCGGACGACCTTTTCAAGGCAAAATTTATGGAAGACAAGATTGGAGAAATATATCAAGGAAAAATTTCGGGTATTTCAAGTTTTGGAATTTTTGTCGAATTAGAGAATACTGTGGAGGGACTTATTAAAATTGAAACTCTTCCACCAGATGACTATAATTATGACGAAAGGAAGTTTGTTTTGAAAGGCAAAAAGCGCAAATTTTCTGTTGGTCAAGAAATAAAAATAAAGGTAATTTCTGCAAATGTTGAAACGCGCAGAATAGATTTTTTGTTGTGTGAATAATAAAAAATGAGCAAAAAAACAGTTTTTTTAATATTTACTCTTGATTTGTAAAAAATTGATGATATAATGGAGGTGGAATGAAAATTATTGCAAATAATAAAAAAGCGTACTTTGATTATTTCATTTCTGACAATCTTGAAGCAGGAATATCTCTTAAAGGAAGCGAAGTTAAATCAATTAGAGAAGGTGGAATTAGTCTTAACGACAGTTATGTAAAAATTATTGGAAATGAAGTTTTCCTAATAAATTGTTACATAAAACCTTTTGAAAAAACTTCATCATTTGCACCTGATGTTAAAAGAACAAGAAAACTTCTAATTAAACATTCTGAGATTTTAAAATTAAAACAAAAAGTTTTGGAAAAGGGGTTGACAATTGTTCCACTTAGGGTATACTTTAAAGGCAATCTTGTTAAAGTTGAGATTGGAGTCGGAAAAGGAAAAAAACTTTTCGACAAGCGCGAAACATTAAAAGAAAAATCAGCTAAACGTGAAATTGATGCAATAAGCAAAAATTTTAGGGTTGGCAGGTAGGAGAACCAATTTTCGTTATGGGGGCGTAAATGGTTTCGACGGGAAATGTTTTTGGAAGGTGTAAAGCGTGTGGTAGTCGGTTACCTTAAAACGAAAAATTAAATTAAACGCAGATAATCAAAATCTTGCTGTTGCTGCTTAGTTAGCAACTGTCCTTGCGGATTCTCCCACAAATTCGCTTTTGGGCATCAATGTCGTGGGGAACGTTCAATGTTTTGTCTTTGAACATTGAAATGATTTAAAAGACTAGTTTAATGGATATTTTGTTCATTATATTCACTAAATTAAATAGGCAAATGAACTAAACACGTAGAAAAGCCGTTCAAGCTTTTTCGGACGTGGGTTCAACTCCCACCGTCTCCACCAATTTTTAAAAATCAAAAGTGAGGTATTTTAATTATGATGTTCTTAGGATTTGTTAATGCATTTTTGCAAGTTTTAGCAATTATAGGAATTATTTTAGTTGGAGGATTTGTTATCTTCTTCCTAGGTGATATAGTCCTTTCTATATTGGACCCTAACTATGTTCGTTTTGGACATAAGAGAAAAGATGCAAACAAGTCTGAAACAAAAGAAAAAGAAGAAGCAAAACAACTTAGTGCTCCAAAAGAAGAAGTTAAGGAACTTGAATACAAGGAAGAAAATGTTTCTTCACTAAAAGCTGAAGAACCTAAACCTGAAGTTGTTGCTGTTCCAGCACCAGTTGAACAACCTGTTGAAGAAAAAGTTGAACCTAAAGAAGAAATTGTTGAAAGTCCAGCAGAAGAAGTTGTTGAGGAAGAAAAAAACGAAGAAGCTCAAGAAAATCAAGAAAACGAAGACATTGATGAACTTAGAGCAGAAGAAGAAAAATTTAGACAAAATATGCTTCGTGAAATTGAAGAAAGACGCCAACGTCAACTTGACAGCAACGATGATGAAATTGAAAATCTTTTCTTTGGTGATGAAGATATAAACGTATTTAATGACGAAGAACCACTTGTTGGACAAGAAGAAATGAATCTTGAAAACCCAGAATCAGTTGCATCAGATGATGGAGTAATTGAAATAGGTGAAGAAAGTTTAAATAATGAAATGACTGACGACCAAGACCAAAAACTTGCTGAAATGAAAGCAAAATTTGAACAAGAAATTGCTGAACTTCAAGCAAGAAACAATGAACTTTCAAAAGAACTTGAAGGAAAAGAAGTTCCAACAGGGTCGGCACTTAGTTTGGAAGAACATGAAGCAAGACTTGAAACTTTGAAAGAAAGACTTTTAACAAATGAAAAAGAACTAAGAAAAGTTAAGAAAGAATATATTCCACTTAGAAAAGTAAGCAAGACTCTTGAAAGTGATGAAAGAAAACTCAGAAGAAAAGAAGCAATTGTTGCGAAAGAGAAAGTTGTGCTTTATGGTGTTAATAATATTGCTGATATTGATGAAGAAAAAGCAAAGAAACTTTCTGAAGAACTTGACCTTCTTGAAGGTTTGAAACTTTCAGTTCAACATTGTAAAGAAGTTATGGACAATAACAAAGAACGTTTCCCAATTTTGGAAAACACATATAACATCTTGATGAACAATAACGAAACTTTGAAAGAAGATATTAAAAACACTGAGGAAGCAATCGCTAAACTTAAAAAAAATGAAGACTAATAAAACCGCCTAAGCGGTTTTTTTATTTGCAATTTTTTGTTAATATGGTTTATAATCAACGTATGTTTAGATTTCTTGAAACTATTAAAAGTAAAATAAAACTTGGAAAAAATAAGAATGTTAAAATAGGTCTTGCTCTTGGTGGTGGGGGCGCAAGAGGTTTTGCGCATCTTGGTGCAATCAAGGCATTTGAAGAATATGGCCTGAAATTTGATTATGTTGCTGGAACAAGTGCAGGTTCTCTTGTTGGCGCGTTTTATAGTCATGGATGGTCATTTGAACAAATGTACAATATGGCAAAAAACTTCAAAGAAAAAGATATTCGTAGGTCAAAAATTCCACTCATGCCTTCTTCAACTGAAGGAATTGAAGAAATTATAACTGGAAATCTTGGCGACATTGACATAAGGGAAAATAGCATTCCACTTGCAGTTGTTGCAGTTGATATCTTGTCGACAAAGGAATGTGTTATAACAAAAGGCAATCTAGCCAAAGCAGTTGCCGGAAGTTGTGCTGTTCCAGCTATTTTCCAGCCTGTTGAGTTTGAAGACAGATTGCTCAGCGACGGAGGGCTGCAAAACACTCTTCCATCAAATGTGCCAAAACTATTTGGCTGTGACTATGTTGTTGCGGTTGATGTGAATCCATCAAGAACATATGGAGCAAAATCGACAAAAATTCTAGACGTTTTGGGGGCGACTATTAGAATTTTGATGAAAAAAAATGCCGAAACAGGATATGAGTTTGGCGACATTGTTATTCAACCTGAAACAAAGCGATTCAAGTCAACTAAAATGGAAGGTTATGACGAAATGATTGAGGAAGGTTATCGAGCAACTATTGAAAAAATGCCAGAGATATTGGAATTATTTAACAAAAAACCTTTGTCCAGACGTGCTAAACAAAAGTTTAAACATGATGTTGTTATTATTTAACAATATAATATTTTGAAAATTAAATAATAAATTGCGTTTTCTGACGCCATTTTCCCACTTTTTATCATATTGTCAATTTCTTCAAGAGTTGACAATATGTTTTTTAATTGTGCTTTTGAAAAAAACTTTGCTTGTTGGCGTGCTTTTATTATTGCATATTCTTTTACTCCAAGAAGGTTTGCAAGTTCGTCTGCAGGAGCGGTTGAAAAACTTGAATGTGCCAGACGTCGAAAATGATTTGATATAAGTGAAAACAAATTTTGTACAGGTTCTTTTCGAGAAAGAAAATTTGACAATATTTCCAAACTTTTTGTTGCATTTTTTGAACCGAGATTTTCTGTTAGTTCAAAGATTTGAAACTCAATATCTGGGTCAACAAGAGAAATTATGTCGTCACTGGCAATTTCATCTTCGCAATAAGGAATTAATTTTTTTAGTTCATTTGAAATGTTAGTTAGATTAAATCCGCAAATTTCAATTAATGTTTTTATTGCATCAGATGAAATAACTAAATTATTTTTTGAAACTTCAACTTTTATATACTTTGATAAAAGGTCAAAGCTTTGTTTTGAACAATCTACAATTACTCCATCTTTAAGAAATTTCCAAGCATCTGTATAAACAACAGCAACAGTTGTTGTTGATGGCATAGTTTCAAAAGTCTGAGTTAAAAGTTTTTTATCAGAATCTGAAATTTTTTCAATTTGTTTTATCAAAATGAATTTTCTATCATTTCCGAATGGAAGCATATTTATTGATTCTTGAATTTTTGTTGCTGAAAAATTTTCATTATCAAAAAAACTTTTATTAAAATCTGGCATTTCGTTTCCACAGGCATTGTTTATATGCTTTATTGCACTATCAATGACAAAAGAATCATCTCCTTTTAGAATATAGAGATTTTCAACTTTTTGTTTTAATGTTTGGGGAAGTTCAATAAATTTCATAACTTATTTTCTCCTTTTATGATAATTGTAAAAGTCCAATCAAAAGAACTGTTGAACATGCTAATGAGAGTGATGTTATTATTTTTACTTTTTTGTTTGCCAAAAATATTCTACTACAAACAAACATAAATGCAAAGAAACAAACAAAAGACGCAAAAGCAAATTTATAATGTGGAATTATGCTCCATGTTTGGCTTGAAACAAATTGTGCACAAGTTCCAATGAAATTCATTAAAAGATTTGGAAGCCATAGAAGTCTAGCAAAAATATCAGAAATGAAAATTAAAGGTGTTGCAAAGAATGTTATAACAAAGGCAATTGTGAATATTGGAAGTATTAGTAAATTTATAAAAAGTGTCAAAAACGAAACACCTTCAAAATTCGACAAGAGAATTGGCAAAATTAAAAACTGTGATGAAATTGTCGTTGCAAGTGGGCCTGCTATACACTTTGGAAGTGTAAATTTCTTTATTGGCGTTCTCAAAAAACGATATACACTTTTTCCAAAAATTATAATTCCAATTACACAACCAAAACTTAATTGAAATCCTATGTCAAAAGCATATAGAGGTCTGAAAAGTAAAATCAAAATTCCTGCAAGTCCAACTGCGCTCAATGAATCATAACGACGATTAATTGCTTTTGTAAATAAGACACAGAAAGACATTATCGTTGCACGAACGACAGAAGGAGTGAAATTGCAAAGATATGAATAGAAAATTAAAATTGCTGTAACAATAACTAAAGTCAGCCAATTATTTGCTTTGCATTTTTTCAAAATCCATGTAAGTGCACAAACTATAAGTCCAATATGTAAACCAGATACGGCAAGAATATGTGCAATTCCGCTTGTGCGATAAGCAGATTTTATTTCATAACTTATATCTGATTTGTCTCCAAAAAGCATTGCGTATGCAAGGTTGGCATTATCTTCATTCATATTTTGTAGCAATTTTTCTTTCACTGCGCATTGAACTTTTTCAGAAAGTGTTTTGCTGTTTCCAAGAATTGTTATATCAGATTTCTTTGTTGCATTATAATAACAATTGTTCTTATATGCATATGTTTGAACATCACCATCATCTAATGCTTTTATTGGAGTTAAAGAGGCAACAAGAGAAATTTTATCTCCAACAGATAAGTATGGTGCGCCATATAATTTAAGCTGTACATTTTCTGAGATTGATTCTCCATCAACTTTCACATTTTCAAGAATTATATATTGAATATTCCCATAGGTTGAACTGCTTCCATTAACTCGTCCTTCAAGTTGACTTGTGGAGTGAAATGGCTCAGGTGAAAATGCAGACATTTCAAGAGCGTAACCGCCAATTCCAACACAAATTGATAAAAGCAAAAACAATCCAGCTATAAATTTTTTACTTATAATGAATGCAGTTGTTGCACAAATTACTATTAATATAAAAATTGCTATCAAAAGCCAATTACTTTGGAATATATGTTTTGCAAAAAGGATTGAGCCTAACAGCGCAAGGAAACAGTAAAACATTGGACGATAGTTTATTATATTTTTCATTTGCATATTTTTTTAAAAAAGTATTGTTTTTTTTATAAAGTCGTGATAAGATAATAATATCAATTTATAGGAGATGTAAGCATGTTAAAAATAATGTTAGGTGCAATTGATTTTGGTAGTTTTATCGCGAGAATACAAAAACCTCATGTCATGGTAGGTTTAATTTTGGCAGTTATTGGTTTTGCTTTGATTTTGCTAGCTAGAAGAATTGCTTCTGTTGCAAGAAAAGAAGAATTGAGAGACCTGCCAGTAGAAAACGACAACAAGGTTTTCATTACCATAAAAGCATTTGGTTTAGTTATGCTTTTAGTTGCTCTAATTATAATGGTTTTTGAATAATAATCAAAATAATTTAAACTCGCTTTGTATGGCGAGTTTTTTTTAGTTTTTTAATTCAAAAATGTTGACAAATGTTTCAAGAAAGAGTATATTATCTTCGTCTAACGTTTGTGACGTTGTTTTTCTTTGTGCTGGTTAGCCCCCGGACAAAATGAACATCTGTCAATGATTAGGAAGTTTTGAAATTTGCGCGAACACTTTTCAGAGCGGATTTAATATTAAGCAAGGAGAAAATAAATGAAAACTTTTATGACACACCCAGAAACAGTTGAACGTAAGTGGTATGTTGTTGATGCAAACGGAATTCCATTCGGAAGACTTGCAAGTCAAGTTGCTTACATTTTGAGAGGAAAAAACAAACCTACTTTCACTCCAAATGTTGACACAGGTGATTACGTTATTGTTATAAATTCTGACAAAGCTGTTTTAACTGGAAACAAATTAACACAAAAATATTTTAAAACCTACTCAGGTTATCAAGGCGGTTTGAAAGAAACTCAATTCAAAAAAATGATGGAAGAAAAATCTGATGTTGCACTTTTGAGAGCAATTAAAGGCATGCTTCCAAAAAATGCCCTTGGAAGAGCAATGGCAAAAAAAGTTAAAATCTACAAAGGTTCAGAGCATCCACACGAAGCTCAACATCCTGAACTTATTACAATTAAGGGAGGAAGAAACTAATGGCTGAAAAGAAAGTTAAACCAACATTAAAAGCAAAGTCTAATGCATTCCTTGGAACAGGAAGAAGAAAAAAAGCGATTGCTAGAGTACGTTTAATTCCTAATGGAAACGGAACAATTGTTATTAACAATAAAAGTATTGATGAATATTTTGACCACGACACAATGAAATACATTGTTCGTCAACCACTTGTACTTACAGGCAATGAAACAAAATATGATGTTTTTGTTAACGTTGTTGGCGGTGGTTACACAGGACAAGCTGGGGCAATTCGTCATGGAATTTCAAGAGCTTTGGTTAAAGCTGAAGAAAACCTCAAAACTGAAATTAAGAAAGCAGGGTTCTTGACAAGAGATTCAAGAATGAAAGAAAGAAAGAAATACGGTCTTAAAAAAGCTAGAAAAGCTCCACAATTCAGTAAGAGATAGAAAAAAGAACGCGTTATGCGTTCTTTTTTTGAATTTAATATAAAACTTGTTTTAGATAGAGTCCTGATGCCGGAAGGGTTTTTCCTGCTTTTTTTCTGTCTTTTGAATTCAGAATTGTTTTTATATCTTTGGCAGTTTTTTTGCCGATTCCAACTTCGTAGAGTGTGCCTACAATTATTCGTACCATATTGTATAAAAAACCATTTCCAGTTATTTCAAAATTGAATTCTATTGGTGAAACTTTTCTTATTTTTATTTTATATATTTTTCTCACAAAAGTTTTCGTTTCAGTTTTTGAAGAACAAAATGATGAAAAATCATGTTCGCCAACGAGATGTTTAGATGCCTTTTTCATTGCTTTTATGTCAGGCATTAAATTTACGTTTCCCACAAATCCATCAGTTAAAGGATTCGTTCCGACTTGCAATCTATATAAATAGGCTTTTTGTTTGGCACTGAATCGAGCATTAAAATTGTCGCCAACTTCTTCGGCACTTAAAATTTTTATGTCACTTGGAAGATTTGCATTTATAGCATTAATTAATTTATCTGAATTTAACTGTGAATCAAGTGTGAAATTTTTAAGAAATCTGTTTGATGAAATTTCAAAACTTGCAACTTGAGAAAGAGCATGAACTCCTGCATCTGTTCGTCCACTCCCAATAATTTTTGTTTTTTCATCGAACAAAAAAGAAAGCGTTTTTTCAATTTCTTCTTGAACGCTTCTTCCATTGTTTTGTGTTTGCCAACCGACAAAATTTTTTCCATTATAACATATTGATATTTTGATTTTCATTATTTTTCCATTCCAGAGTTTTGCACTTTTTCTTTTGGTTTAAACTCTTCATATATTTCATAAAATGGCACGCATTCGCGTTTTTCAATTATTTGAGTTTTTAATTCTTCAAATTCTGCAATCCTCATATCCGTCAAAGACCTTTTATTTTTAATTGCTATGAGTGATGCCTCATTGATGAAGTCCAACAAATCAACTCTGAAGTTTTGGTCCTCTGAGTAGATATAGAATTTTGGATATTCACGAGTTTGGTCTTTGAACCATATGCCATAATTCTTTAAGTCATGTATGATTTCTTTGATTAATAGATTGTCTTTGAATGAAAGACACAGGCGAGTGATAAAAGATGTTCCGCCAATTGAACCTGCAACTGTTCCAATAATTTGGGAAGCATTAAGGACTTCTTGTTGATTTCCTTTTGCGCCGAGAATTGTGGACGTAAGAATCACAGAAGTTGCAGAGCCAAGAACGGCAAGCGAAAACAAAGATATCGTTGTGCGATTCTTTTTAATGTCGTCAAGGGCATTAAGGCATAGGTCAACCATTTCGCCATAACTTTTTAGTTTTAAACACTTTTTTTCTGAAAACTTTTTATTTAACTGTTTCATCGCTTTTAATTTTAGCACTATTTTCCAATTTTGTCAAATAATGTCTACTTTCTTTCAATTTATTGTTAAATTTGAGAAAAAAGATTAAAAAGTTTTGAAATTTTGTGTTTTTTTATAAAAAAATATGAAATTTTTGAATTATGTAATGAGAATTTTAATTTTACATAAATTTATTTTGAAGTATGAGAAACAATCCTTGATTGACATGAATTTTATAATTTAATAGATTAACTCGAAATTGGTCAAAAGTAACAAATATTTGAAAAATACAAAAAAGTGGGTCGAAAAATTTTACAAAACGTTTTTTGCAAGTGTATAATTAAATTAGCAAAATCATAAGATAAAGATGAGAGAATTTTAGGAGGGAGTTATGAAATTTAAGTCAGCTTATGATATGCCTTACAACATTAATAAAGAGACTGAGACTAACTGGGAAAATTTTGTTCTATACACTAATCAGGGAGACTCTCGCAATGCTATTTTAGCTTTCCATAAATATTTACTCTCAAAAGAGAGAACATTTAATTTGTACAGGAAGAGTTTTGAAAAAACTTCAAGTTCACAGGATATGGGAATAGATTTATAAAGGTGCATAAATTGTTTGCACTTTTATTTTTTATTTTTTTAAATTGTGATATACTGCTCATATGGACGAACAGAAAATTAAAGGAATTGTTATTTCTTCAAAAGACTATAAAGATAACGACAAAATTTTAACAATTTTTTCACTTGAAAAAGGCATTATCTATGCAAAAATTGTCGGCGTTAAAAAACCTAATGCAAAGCTCAAAGCAGTTAAAGAAATTTTCTGTTTTGCAGATTTTGAACTTGTTTCCCGCGGTGATTTTTCAACCGTAACTTCTGCTAGCATTATTGAAACTTTTTATAATATAACGACAGACATAGATAAATTCTATTCTGGTTGTACAGTATTGGAAATTTTGAAAACAATTGGACGAGAAAATCAACCAAATCAAATTTTATTTGTTGAAACCCTGAAAATCCTACAAATGCTTGCTTATGAAGATGTTAACCCTAAACTTCTGGAAATGAGGTTTTTGATTGATATATTCAAAGCAATGGGATATCAACTGTCTTTAAATTATTGTTCAAGTTGTGGAGAAGAATTTAGGCAAAAACGTTTCTTTGAGCCAAATGAAGGTGAAATTGTTTGCAACTATTGTAAGAGTGCTAGTGCAATAGAAATTTCTCCGCTTGTCCACAATGCACTCAGGCTCACAGCGGATTGCGAACTTGAAAAGATTAGAACATTAAAATTTTCTGAAGATGCAATATCAAGTGCACTTTCGCTTTTAAAGGAAAATTTTAAGTTTAGATTCGACCATGAACTCAAAAATATATAACTGACGCAGTTATATTTTTTTTTGCGCACAAATATCTTATGTTAGACAAGAGTAATTTGAAAGAACTTGGCGACTTTTTTGTTTTTATAACTATTTTTGCGAACATAAGTTTTCTTTCTTATTCTGATGTAAAATTCTATAGGAGTTTGTGGAATGAAATTAATTGAATTGATAGAAAATTTGGACGCTCAAATATTTGGCGACACAGATATTGAAATAGATGAGATTGTTTATGACAGCAGGAAAGTCAAGGCTGGTTGTGCGTTTGTTTGTTTGAAAGGTGAAAATGCCGATGGGCATGACTATGTTAATATTGCTGAAAGAAATGGGGCAAAAGTTATTATTTCGGAGAAAAAGGTTGAAACTAAATTGACGCAAATTGTTTGTAAATCAACTCGAAAAGCACTCTCAATTTTGTTTTCAAATTATTATTCCAATCCACAAAAAGATTTAAAAATGATTGCGATAACTGGCACTAACGGAAAAACGACATCATCATTTTTAATTAAAAATATTTTGGAAGAATCAGGGAAAAAGGTTGGGTTAATTGGAACTCAGGGGGCTTTTATTGGAAAACAATTTTTTGAAACTGGAATGACCACTCCAGACCCTGAAATTCTTTTTAAGTTGCTTTTTGAAATGAGAGAAAATGGAGTTGAGTATGTTGTAATGGAGGCGAGTGCACATGCTCTTGAACTGGAAAAACTTGAAGGAATAATTTTTGATGTTGGAGTTTTTACAAACTTTACGCAAGACCATTTGGATTTTTTTAAGACAATGGAAAGATATAAGAAATCAAAACTTAAACTTTTTTCATCAAAAATGATAAAAAGTGCTGTATTAAATTTTGATGACCCTGTTGGAAAAGAAATTTCCAAAACTATTGACGTTCCTTTTGTTTCTTATGGCTTATATTCGCCATGTGATATTTTTGCTATAAACATTGACAAGAAAGCAAGCAAAACAGAATATGTTGTCAATTTATTGGATAATATCTTTTCTGTTCAAAGTTGTCTTCTTGGTGAGTTTAATATATACAACAGTTTGGGTAGCGCTGGCGCTTGTGCACTTTTAGGTGTATCTGAAAAAAATATAAAACATGGGCTTGAAACATTGGAAAATGTTCCTGGAAGACTAAACAGTATTCCTCTGTCAAACGGAGCCACGGCGATTATAGATTTTGCACACACCCCAGATGGTGTTGAAAAAGTTTTGACAACACTTTCAAACATGCCTTTTAGAAGGATTATAACTGTTGTTGGGTGCGGGGGAAACAGGGACAAAACAAAACGTCCACAAATGGGGAAAATATCTGAAGATTTGAGTGACTTTGTTGTTTTGACGAGCGACAATCCGCGTTTTGAAAATCCTGAGCTTATCATAGATGATATTGAATTTGGAATGAAAAAAACAACACATACAAGAATAGTTGACAGGACGGTTGCTGTTCGTCACGCCATTGAAATATCTAAACATGGCGATGTAATAGCCATTCTTGGAAAAGGTGCAGAAGAATATCAAGACATAAATGGGGTAAAATCTCCTTATAACGACTATGAAGTTGTTCGCGATTTGGACGAGGAAATGCGTCTTGAAAAAGCAATTCTTGGAGGACAAATTTGAATTATTATTTAATTTGTTTTTTAAGTTGTTTGGGAATTTCTGTTGCCATCGCTCCGTTTATTATTTTTGCATCAAAAAAATTTAAGGCATCACAAACAATTTTACATTATGTAGAAGCACACAAAGATAAACAGGGTACACCAACTATGGGTGGACTTATCTTTATCATTGCAATTATGTTTGCATTTTGTTTTTTTACGAAAAATTTCCAACTTGCAACAATTTCAATTGCTGTGATGCTTGCATATGGCATACTTGGATTTTTAGATGATTTTATTAAAATTAGATTTAAACAAAACTTGGGTCTTAGACCATATCAAAAAATTATTGGACAAGTTGGGATTGCTATAATAATTGCATTTTATGTTTATTATTCTGGATTAGTTGGAAGCAAACTTATCGTTCCTTTCACTGATATTTATATTGATTTAAAATGGGGAATCATTCCTTTCATAATTTTTGTGTATCTTGCTGTTGTGAACAGTGTGAATTTAACAGATGGCCTTGATGGTCTTGCTGGGGGAGTTTCCTGTGCTTACATCATTGGATTTATTGGTCTCTTGTTGGTGTATGGCAAAGAAGCAATGACAAGTGTGCAAGCTTTGGAAAATCAAAATCTTTTAATTCTCTCATTTTGTGCTCTTGGAGCAATTGTCGGTTTTTTGTGTTTCAATGTTAACCGTGCAAAAATTTTTATGGGTGACACGGGGTCGCTTGCATTGGGTGGGCTTTTGACTTCAATTGCAGTTTTTTCGAGAACAACACTTCTAATTCCGTTTGTGGGGGTTATGTTTGTTGTTTCTGCGCTTTCTGTTTGCTTGCAGGTTTTACATTTCAAGCGCACAAAAAAACGAATTTTTCTTATGGCACCTCTTCATCATCATTTTGAGAAAAAAGGAGTGCATGAAAATAGAATAACTTTCGTATATATAGTTATAACAATTGCCATGAGTGCATTGGTGATTGCAATAACTATGTATGCGGGTGGAATTTGAAATTATTTTGTAAAAATAATCCATATAAACGAAAACATATTTTAATTTATGGTCTTGGGAAAAGCGGAATTGCATCAAAAAAATTTTTGGAGAGCAACGGCGCCAAAGTTTGGGTGTATTGTGATGGGGACAAAATCAAATTTAATTTTGACAATATAGACCTGGTTGTTGTTAGCCCTGGCGTTGCTTTGGATTCGCCAGTTTGTCAAGAGTTTATTAAAAGAAAAATTAAGATTATCTCTGAACTTGAACTGGGTTATTTGAATTTAAACGGAAAACTTGTTGCAATAACGGGCACCAACGGGAAAACAACAACTACAGCTCTTGTAGGGAAAATAATAGAAAATGAAAACACTTTTGTTGCTGGAAATATTGGATTGCCTCTCATCTCTCTTTATAGGAAAACGGACGCATCGACTATAACCATTTGTGAAGCAAGTTCGTTTCAACTCGAAACAATCGACATGTTTCATCCTAACATATCGGCAATCTTAAACATTGCTCCAGACCATCTTTTTCGACACAAGACATTTGAGAATTATATTGAATGTAAAAAAAATATCTATAAAAATCAGACGAAAAATGACATTTTGATTTTGAATTATGATGATTGGTCAAAAAATATTTGCGAAAACACTCAGGTTAATAAATACTTTTTTTCAACTTTTGACCAATTTGATAATTCTTCTTTCAAAGGCACATATGTGTCTGATGGCGAAATATATTTCAAAGAAAATTTCGAAAATACTTTTATTATGAATACAAAAAGTATTAAATTGCTTGGGAAAAAGAATTTGGAAAATGTTTTGGCTGCGGTTTTGATATCAAAACTTTTGGGGATTAGTAACAGTCAAATTTCTCAAAGAATTGAAATTTTTTTGCCACTTAAACATAGATTAGAAATTGTTTATGAAACAAAGAAAATTCGTTACATAAATGATAGCAAGGCAACGAACGTTGCAAGCGCAATTGCCGACATCTCATGTTTAGATGGGAAAAGTGTTGTGTTATTTGGTGGAAGTGATAAGGGTGAATCTTTTGACATACTTTTTAAAAATTTAGATGAAAATGTTATTATGGCAGTTGTGTTCGGTGAGACCAAAGAAAAACTTATTAATTCGGCTAAAAAAGTTGGTTTTGACCGCGTTAAAATTTGTGAAAACCTTTGTAAAGCAATTAAATTAGGGGAGCAAATTTGCTTTGATTATTGTTCTGACGAAAAGATAAATTTAATTTTAGCGCCTGCTTGTGCAAGTTTTGATGAATTTTCGAATTATGAAGAAAGGGGCGAAACTTTCAGAAAGATTGCCAAAGGAGGGAATGTATGAAAACGAAACAATCTTCTCCAAAAAAGTTTCTAAAAGGTTTTTTTAAGCCTTCAACTCAAAAAGTTTTTGCCCTTCAAACAAATTTTTCAAAAAAACAAATTCGAGTTGATGGAATAAGTTGTACAATTTTTTTGATGGTTATTGCGCTTGGCATTTTTGGCTGTTTAATGGTGTATAGTGCAAGCAGTTATGTTGCCAAATACAGATATGATAATGAGTATTTTTATTTGACTAAACAAATAATAGGTGTTGTTCTAGGAATTATCGCCATGTTTATTTTTTCTAAAATAGACTATCACAAATTGAAAAAATTTATGTGGGTTGCGCTAATTCTTTCAGCAATATTACTCCTTTTAGTTTTTATACCAGGAATTGGCGTTGAAAATTACGGCGCAAGAAGATGGCTTAATTTGGGGCTTTTTACAATTCAACCTAGTGAATTTGCAAAGTTTGCCTTCGTTTTATTTGCCGCAGGTTATTTGTCAGATAATTATGAAAAAGTTGGAAAATTTAAAACACTTTTGCCTGTTCTTGGGGTAGGCTTAGGATTTTGCATACTTATTATTCTTGAACCTAACATGAGCATTACAATGTGCATGGGCTTAATCATGCTGTTTATGCTTTTTGTTGGCGGTGCAAAAATGAAACATTTTGTGTTTTTGGGTCTTCCTTTTGCTGGAGCGATTCCCGCATTGATAATTATGGAACCTTATAGAATACAAAGATTTATGGCATTTTTAAATCCATGGGCTAATCCGCAAGGCGAGGGATTTCAACTTATTCAATCTCTATATTCTCTTGGGAATGGGGGAATGTTTGGTGTTGGACTTTTTAACTCGCGTCAAAAATATCTCTTTTTGCCTTTTTCCGAAAGTGATTTTGTGTTCTCAATTATTGGTGAAGAACTTGGTTTCTTTGGAGCATCTATGGTGATTATAGCATTTGCTGTTCTTGTTTTTCTTCTTATTAGAATTGCCAAAAATGCACGAGACAGATTTGGTGCGCTTTTGACACTTGGAATTGCAAGTGTAATTGCAATTCAAGTTATAATCAACCTTTGTGTGGTTTCAGGCTCAATCCCACCAACAGGGTTGCCTCTTCCTTTCATTAGTGCGGGGAGCACTTCACTGTTAGTTTTTATGAGTGCGATTGGGGTTGTACTCAATGTTGATAGACAATCAAGAAAATCGAAAATTTAAGTTTTGATTTATTTTTCCTTATGTGTTAAATATTTTAAAAACTCATTCGTTGCTGGTGTTAGTAATGAATTGTTATAATAAGCACCAAAAATAACGCTTGGTAATTTGTAAGAAGTGTATACTTGTTGCAAGTTGCCTTTTTTTATTTCGTCACTTGCAAGATATTCTGGAATTAGTGTTGTTCCAACACCAAGTTTTGCAAGTTCTAAAGCTGTGTTATAACCCGCAACTTCAATAGTTGAAATATGATATAGATTATTTTCTTCTATAAAATTTTTAAAAATAGAGTTAGTGTAAGACCCTTCTGAGATTAAAATAAATTTTTCTTGTGAGCAATCTTTATCTCTTACGAACAAATAATTAGTAGACAAAAGAGGTAAAAAGGGTAGATTAATTTCCTTATTTTTTTGCGTTATTAAGATTTGAAGTGTTCCGTTATTTAACATATCAATCATTTTAGGTAGTGCCATTTCTTTTAGAGATATATCAATAACTGGGTGATCTTTTGTAAATTTTGATATAGCTTTACAAATTGTTTTTCTTGCAATATTTGAAGCAGAGCCAATATTTAATTCTCCAATGAGCAGGCCTTTTTCTTTACTTATCAATTCAGGGATAATATTTAGTCCATTTAATGAAGATTCAACTTGATTATATATTTTTTGACCCATAGTTGTTAGTTCTACCCCTCTTTTACTACGTACAAAAAGGATACAACCAAGGTCATCTTCTAATTTTTTGATAACTTGTGAGATCGCCGGTTGAGATATATAAAGATTGTTGCTAGCTTTTGTAATATTTTTACATTTAGCTACTTCGTAAAATATTCTGTAATTGTTTAAATTAAAATCCATAACCCCTCCTTATGATAAACATAAAAAATCCATATTTTACTTATAACATATTTTGCGATATAATGCAAGTGTTAGGAGGAAAATTAATATGAAATATGATTTAAGTAAATTATCTAAAGATGAAATTACTATTTTAGTAAAAAGCATTTCACCTGCTTTTGAAGGGCTTTATTGTTTTGCGCCAAGTCAAAAAAATAAAATTGTAAAACCAGTTCCAATTGCTGAAAAAGGTGTTATTGAATTATATGATAATGAAAGAAAGATTCATGATAAATGGGGAGAATATAATGTTGACAATAACTCGTTGTATGTTCAGGCATGGGATCACTCATGTTATTGGTCAGTTGGTGTCTACTTGTATGAAGATCACTTTAATATCCCAAAATACAAAAATGCTGTATTCCCATATGAAACAGAAGAGAATTTTATTGAATATAGAAAAATTGTTAAACAAATATTCGATAAAAAAAGACAAAATCAAATTGATATGTCACCAGAATTATAGGCAAGTAAAAAACGTTAAATTTATAATATAATAACTGATGTTAAGAGGAATGATTCCGCCAACAGGCCTTCCGCTTCCGTTCATCTCCGCAGGTTCGACTTCCATCATTGTTTTCATGAGCGCGGTTGGAGTGGCTCTGAATGTGGGGAGACAAAGCAGGGTATGTAAAGTTTAATTTAGAGAGTGCATGCAAAAATCGTATGCATTTTTCTGTTTATGTGATATAATTAGAAAATAAGGAAAGCAAATATGGGGAATATTATTTGTCCAGTTTGTAGGTGGCGTGGATTTTTAATTTAACAAGATATTATTGGCGCTATTTTGTCCAATTTATTCTTTATGGTAGACAAATATTATAAAGTTTGATTTGGAAAGTGTTTTTTCATCATATGGAGTTTTTTAAAATGTTGTCACATTTTAATTAAGAAGTTTCGTTATATTTATAATTATATAGAGTATTTTTTATCTCTATATTTATAATAATTGGTTTTAGAATTACACATTAAACTATTTGCATGATTTATTATATTGGCAACATTGTCATACGAGTTATTAAAATCAACAGGTAAAGATTTATTTAGCCTTTGACAAATTAATATTTCTCCTAAGCAATTGATTTCTGTATACATGTTACCGCAAGCACCATGAGTGCATATATCATCACATAGTCTTATTTCAAACTTGTCATCAAAGTATAAATCGGTCCTTCCCTTGTAAGGATTATTTACTGTTTTAGAAGCCGATGTTACATATTTTGTAAAAAAATAGTAATACCAGTTTGCTTCTGGCTGAGAAGTTTTAAAATCATTTGAAATGTCATCTCTTTGGTTATATCCTCTGCTATTTGTATCATTCAATTTTATAATTTTCACTCTATTAATTTTGGTCTTCCTAGCAAATTCAATAATTTTATCAATATCCTTATAATTAAATTTTGTAACAACAGTATTGAGAACAACTCCCATTTTTTTACTAGCATAATTTAATATATTTAAAACATTTGAAACATTAATTTCGGCTTTATAAACATTGGGTTTGGTTTGTTTGGCAAATAATGAATCGATTCCAATTTTTAATGAATAAACCCCGTGATTTTTTAATTTGTCAACTATTTCTTCAGAAAGTAGTGTGGCATTAGTGTTTAAACGAATTTTACAGTTTAACTTGTTAAGTTCGTCTATTATTTCAAATATTTGAGGATGCACCATAGGTTCGCCTCCTGTTATATTTATGTAATCTACTTGTACCTTATTTTTAATTATCCAATCAACCATGTTTTGAACATATGTTAATGATAAAAATGTTTTTTTACAATTTAAATCTTGTCCTTCATTATGACAATAAAAACAAGATAGATTGCAAGCATTGGTAATTGCTACCCTTAATTTGTTTAAATTAAATAGCGTTTTGCTTTCTTCCATAAAAATTCTCCTTTAAATTAAAAAATAATTATTGTATTTTACGCCAAACTGAGATATAATTCAAATACATATTTTTTATAGGAGATATAACTATGGATTATAAAGAACTAGATTTAAATTTAATAAAAGTTTTTTTATGTGTTTATGAATGTAAAAGCATATTGCTGGCTAGTAAGAAATTATACATTTCTCAACCTGCTGTAACAAAAAGTATTAAAAAACTAGAGAACTTTTTAAATGGTCCACTATTTATACGTACTTCAAAAGGCTTGGTGCCCACACAAGAAGGGGAAGAGTTTAATTCAGTATGTTATAAAACATTGAACAATCTCCAAAATGGTATAGATAATTTTGAGCAACATACAAAAAATAACAAAGGAACAATAAATATTGGTTCAAGTTCAACAATTATAAGAAAAGTGTTAATGCCTTTTTTAAAAGAATTTACAATTAAATATCCAAATATATCATTAAGTATAACCGATGCAAATAGCCAAAAATTGTTAAAACACTTAACACATGGCGATATAGATTTCGCAATATTAAACACTCCAGTTGAAAATCACCAAAGTTTTAATTTAATTCCAATAAAACAAATTTTTGATTGTATTATTGCTAGTAAAGATTTCAAAAAGGATTTTATTTATAAAGAAGATTTATCAAAATATCCATTAATACTTCAAAAAAGACCATCAAACAATCGAGATTTCATTGAAAAATATTGTATTAATAATAATATAGAAATAAAGCCTAAGTATGAAATTGGAAGTTTTGGCTTAATAACGGACTTTGTTAAGAATAATATGGGAATTGCTTTTACTGTAAAAGACTTTGTACAAAATGAAATATTAAATAATGAAATAAAAGAAATAAGTTCTAACTTAAAATTTGAACCAAGACAAATAGTAGTTATTAGTTTAAACCAAGAAAAGTTTTCTATTAACAAGCAAGTATTTATTGAAGAAATAATAAGTTACTTTAATAAATAACTATTTTAAACTTATTACTAACGCATAGCAATGCAGAAATTATAAGTGATTGACCTTTAACTGTAGGTAAATTTTAATTTGATTTTGAATAGGTAGTGAGTTGTTCATCAAATGTTCACCCTGAGTAAATGACAGTACGTGTTTGTGGGGGCGTCGAACTTTCGCAAATATGCAAATGAATTTGGATTTACTTATCTTCTACTTGTTTAAAGTACACAAAACAGGTAAAAAGATATGTAAAGTTTAATTTAGAGAGTGCATGCGAAAATCGTATGCATTTTTGTTTTTTTATGATATCCTATAAAAAAGAGGATTGACGTCTATTTAATTAAAAATGTTTTTCATACTTACATATAAATTTTTATAATTAAGCCTTGTAAAAGTATTAAATTTGTAGTAAAATTATTTCTAGTTTAGGATGATATATGAAAATTAATAATACGTTATTTGTATTAGATACAGAAACTGGGGGAGTGGATCCTTTAAAATTTTCATTAATGGAAATTGCTGGCATTGTTTTGAAAAATGGAAAAGTTGTTGCTAAATACACTTCATTGGTTAAATCGCCAACTGGAGAATATTCTTGTAATGAATTTGCGAGAAAACTTCATGGAATACAAGATAAACAAATAGAACAAGAAGGGAAATTGCCAATAGAAATAATAAAAGACCTTAAAAATATAAGAGATTTATATTTTGCTGGTGAGCCAATGACAATTGTTGCTCACAATGCTGCTTTTGATATTTCTTTTGTAAAACATATGTTTGTTCAAAATGGACAAGAATTAAACTCTTTACCAGATTCAAATGAATTTAGTTACGATAAAATTTTTTCGCGCAATGTAATAGATACTGCAACAATGGCATTGGTGTTAAGGATGCAAAATAAATTGCCTTTTGATAGATGTTCGCTTGATAATCTACTAAAGTATTATCAAATAGATATTAATCAAGGGAAAAGGCATTCTGCACTTTCAGATGCAGAGCAAACAGCAACAGCCTTTTTGTGTATGTTTAATTCTTTATCCAATGATAAAACATACCTACCAGCTAAACATGATATAGAATATGACACCGATTTTGACAATTCAAAAAAATTATAAAAAGAGAAACAACCCAATTGACTGTTTTTAATGTATTACTTTCTTTTGTTGATAAACAATCAAGGAAAGATGAATTTGTTTCAATAAATTAAAAGGGGAAATTATATAAAAATGTATGCAAAATCGTATGCATTTTTGTTGATATGCTACAATGGATTAAGGGAGATTAATACAAAATGAAAATGAAATTAATTATATAATAGAAAAATATAAAAGTAATACTAAAATAAAACTCACTACAATGCATTACCACCAAAGAGGCTCTGTGTTTGATGAACAAAAATTTGTAACAAATTTATCTCTAGCATTTAAAGCTTATGCTAATGCCGTAAAAAAGGATAAAAATATAACCACTTTAAACATAGGAGGGGGATGTCCTTACGATAAAATTGGAGAACATAGCTATTTGTACTATGTTAAATTGATAATTAATACCTTGAAAGATTTATCTCAAAAAGAAAATGTCCCTGAGCCCAATATAATACAAGAAAACGGAAGATATACTGTTTCAGATTCTTGCTTCAACATTTATAGAATTACCAATGTAAAAAAAGATGATAAACTATGGTATATAGTTAATGATAGTTTTATGACATGTTTACCAAATACTTGGGCATTAGGTGAAGATTTTTTAATATTGCCAATTAATTTGATGGAAAACAAAACAATTTCTGTCAGATTAGCAGGTAACACTTGTGACGGTGATGATGTTTATTATTTTCAATCAAAATATGAATAGAAGATGCCTGAAATAAAAGAGGGACAAACGCTATATATGGGTATTTTTGGAATCGTATGCGTTTTTGTTTTTTTGTGGTATAATGCAAGTGTAGGTAGAAAATAAATGAAAGATTTTATATTTTTAATTGGACCTAGTGCTGTTGGTAAAACAATACTTGCAAAAGAATTATATCAATATTACAAGGGAGTTTATATTGAACAAAGTATGGTCCCTGAATTTATTATACCAAAAGATGTTAAAGATGTTGGTATTTATTAGGAAAACTTGTGTTTTCAAAACACTTTAATGCAAATTAAATGGTTTTATGAAAAAGGATATAGAAACATAGTTGCCCTTGATTTTGATGATTTTAGAGTTAGAAGTTTTCCTGAGTTGTTTAAAGGTTACAATTATATAATTTTGAGGCTCATCTCTTCAGATTTTATACGGAGCATCCTGATGGAACTGTTCATGATTATGGCATTTATGATAAAGGCGAAGGAATGGAATAATAAAAATTATTTAATTTAAAAATGAGGAATTGTTCCTCATTTTTTATTTAAAAGACATTGAAAAATAAAAATAATATGTTAAAGTTATGTTATGAAAGTTATTGCGGGAAAATATAAAAATCGAAATCTTAATTTTGTTTCAAATGAAAAAACAAGACCAACTGCAAGTGTAGTTAGGGAAGCACTTTTTTCAAAAATACAATTTGGTCTTGAAGGGGCAGTCTTTTTGGATTTATTTTCTGGCAGTGGAAGTGTCGGAATTGAGGCTCTTTCAAGAGGAGCTAAGAAAGTTGTTTTTGTTGAAAAAGATAGAAAGAATTTTGAAATAATAAAAAGCAATTTAGAAAATTGCAAAATCCCCAAAGAGGATTATGAACTTATTTTCTCTGATTATGTTTCAGCTCTTGGAAGAATGGTCGACAAATTCGATTTTGTGTATATTGACCCACCTTACAAAAGCGAATATTATGAAAGTTCATTAAAACTGCTTTTACAAAACGGCTTACTTAATGATGACGCAATCATAATTTGTGAACATGAATATAAAAACCAAATTGATTTCCATGGATTTGAAATCTTGGTGCAAAAGAAATATGGCATCAAGATGCTCACTTATCTTACCGTAGATAAGGAATGCCAACACCTTCAAGATTGCGATTGAATGTTATTCCAGAAGACATTGACATAAGTTTGAATTTCACTTGTTCAGGCGTGAGATTTTGGTCTTTTTCTAATAAAAGGGCGCTAAGTCCTGCTATCATTGGAGTTGCGACACTTGTTCCGTTCATGACAGTGTAAAATTTTTCAGGCTGAAATGAGCATGAGGTTATATTTATACTTGGGGCAACCAAGTCGGGTTTATATCTTCGTAGTGCTGGTCCGCGAGAGGAAAACGAAGCAATTGAAAATTTTTCTTTTTCATAATTCCCGTTATCATCGCGATTGTCGTTTAGACCTCCAACAGTTATTATTTTTGGACTGATTCCAGGGGATTTTATTGTTTCAAATTCTGGTCCACTGTTTCCGGCGGCGGCAACCATTGTTATGCCCTTGTTCCAAAGCACTTCTGCACCTTTCATAATTGGGTCGTTATTTCCCAGTGGCTCACTTCCGAAACTCATGCAAACAACCTTTATGTTATATTTTTTTACGTTGTCATAAATCCATTGCATTGCATCTAAGATTGTAACAGCATTTGCTTCACCGTTTTGATTTAATGCTTTTATTGATACTATGTTTGACAAGGGGGCTATTCCAGAATATTTTCCACCACTCATAATCCCGTTTCCACTTCCGACTCCTGAGACAAAAGTCCCATGACCGTTGTCATCATAATTTCTCTTTTTCCCGTTTACAAGGTCAACAAATTTTATTATTCGATTTCTTTTTAAACAAAAATCTAAATGAGACGAAATGCCCGTGTCAATGTATGCAATTGTCACATCTTTCCCGGTCAAATTTGAATTTTCTGCGCCAAGAATTTTTCGAGATACATTCATGAGCGCGAGCGCATTCGCACCTTTTGTTATATTTTTAATCCAACTATGATTGCAAATTTCAATTAGTTTATTTGAATTTATTTCTAGCGCAAGAGCGTTTATGAATGGAAATTCTCTTATTATTTCATTGACATTAAAATATCTTTTTGCCTTTGAAAAATCGCTGACATATGCGATGCATTCAATTTTTTCGTTTACATTCATGCTGAGCACTTTGAAAAGCGTTTTGTCGATTTTATTTAAATTTTTCATGTGTGAACTCTCTTTTATAATTATTTTATTTGATTTAAAAGACTATCTAAATTTTTAAGTTGTTGGTCAGACAGCATTGGACGAATCCCGTCAATTTTGTTTGCAAGTTCTTGAAAATTGAAGTTTCCATTTTTCTTTTGCTTATTAACTTCGGAAAACAATTCTTTCATAAGTTCGCTTTCAGAAAATTTTGAATATTTTTCATATTGTTTCTTTATAGTTTCTTCGTTCAATTGTGTTTCAGAATTTGCTTTTTTCGCTTCATTTTTTTCTGAAGATGCATATTCATAAAGACTTTTTGCCATTTTCCCTCCAAAATTTTTAACTAAAATATTATATGAAATCATATATATATAATGTTTAATAGGAAAATGTATGGATTTTAACAATCTTTTATCTCAAATTTCATCAATTATGAACACTGATGAAAAAAAAGAAAATAAACCATCGGGGCAAAGTTTATGTTTTTATCCCGATGATTTTTCAAACGATTTTCCAAATTCTAAATCTCAAAAAAATGTATGGGAAAACAACGACGAATGCAAAACTTGTGAACAAAATCCGCTTTCATCACTCTTGAAACTTCTTCCATTTCTTGCTCTTTTCAAGGGAGGGAAAAAAGTGAAGACAGAAAATCTAATTTCACAAATTGCGTCATTGTCGCCAGAATTTTCAAAATTTGAACCGTTAATTAAACTTTTGAGCAAGAGTGAAGAAGAAAAAAAATTACCTTCAATTGATAGTTATAAAAAAATTGAACAGTGATGTTATAGTATAAATGTTGTAATAAATACATATCATAAAAACATGAAAACGATTGTTTTAACTGGTGGTGGAACAGCAGGGCATGTCATGCCAAACCTTGCACTTGTTCCTGAACTTAAAAAGCATTTTGATAGAATTGTTTATATAGGTTCGAACGGAATTGAAAAAGACCTTGCAGAAAATGAGGGTCTTGAATTTTATGAAATCCCTTGTGTAAAATTTATTAGAAGTTTGACTATAAAAAATTTTGCAATTCCTTTTAAACTTGTTTCTTCTATCAAAAAGGCCAAAAAAATTCTAATTGATATTAAACCAAATATTATTTTTTCTAAGGGGGGATATGTTTCAATTCCGGTTGCAATTGCCGGGAAAAAACTTGGAATACCTGTGCTGACGCATGAATCTGACCTTTCTTTAGGTCTAGCAAATAAAATTATTTCACACTATTCAAAATTAACTTTGACTGCATTTGAAAAGACTGCAGAAGGAAAAAAGGGATATGTTTGGAGTGGAACACCTATAAGAAACAAAATCATGAAGGGCAAAAAGGAGAACTTAAATTTAAATTTGAACCCGTTAAAAAAAACTGTCCTTTTTTTTGGGGGAAGCCTTGGCTCGAAGGCGATTAATGAAAAAGTGTTGTCAAATTTGGAAATACTTACGCGAAAATATAATGTGTTACATATAACTGGGAAGGGAAAGTTGGGCAACAAGAAAATGAAAGATTATTTTCCTGTTGAATATACAAATGAAATTGAAAATTTTTTTGCAAGTGCTGATATGATTGTTTCTCGCGCAGGGGCGAATTCTATTTTTGAAATCTTGGCATTAAAAAAACCTGCGCTTTTAATACCTCTTCCAAAAAGCGAAAGCAGAGGGGACCAAATTGACAATGCAAAATATTTTGCAGAAAGAGGAATGTGCCACGTTTTATTTCAAGAAGAAATGACAGATCAAAAATTTCTTGGTTCAATCGCAAATCTTGAGAAAGAGGCGCAGAATTTAAAGAAAAATATAAAGGAAAATTCTTTTTCAAATCCAAATAAAAAAATTGTTGAAATAATTCTTAAAAATGCCAAATAAAGTTGACAAACTTGCCAACTTTTTTTGTTTAAATAATTGACAAATTATCTTTGTTATGTTAGAATCTGAACAGCAATTTGGCAAAAGCAAGTTGAACTGCGAAAATTATTCGTGGGGAGTCGAAAGACTTTGGAATTTTAAGGTCGAGTCAATATGACTGAAATCTGCACCTGAAATTCTAAAAAAGTTTTTTATGACGTTTTCGAACTTGCCCAAAAAGCAAGTTCGTTTTTTGTTGCCAAAAGCAATTTGATTTGAAAAAATCTTAAAAGGAGAAAACTATGCCAACAATTAACCAATTGGTTAGAAAGGGAAGAAAGAGTTTTGATGACAAAAGCAAATCACCTCTTTTGAACGAATGTCCTCAAAAACGTGGTGTTTGTCTCTCAGTTAAAACAACAAGCCCTAAAAAACCTAACTCAGCTCTTCGTAAAATTGCCCGTGTTAGATTGTCAAACAGAAGTGAAGCAACTGTTTACATTCCAGGAATAGGCCACAACCTTCAAGAACACAGTGTTGTTTTGGTTAGAGGCGGAAGAGTTAAAGACCTTCCA
Organism: Clostridia bacterium; assembly: GCA_016297845.1. GTDB lineage: Bacteria > Bacillota > Clostridia > Christensenellales > UBA1242 > UMGS687. Next base: position 6,792 of record JAEDFV010000006.1, on the reverse strand, counting down.
GGTGTTCGTTATCACATTGTTCGTGGAACACTTGATGCTGCTGGGGTTGCAAAACGCAATCAAAGCCGTTCAAAATATGGCGCTAAACGCCCAAAATAATTAAAATCTAGAAAAGGAGAATAATATGCCAAGAAGAAATAGTGCTGTCAAAAGAGATGTTCTTCCTGATCCAATGTATAACAGCAAACTTGTTACAAAACTTATTAACCAAGTTATGTTAGACGGAAAGAAGGGCTTAGCGCAATCAATTGTTTATGGCGCATTTGACATTGTTAAAGAAAAATTGGGACTTGAACCTCTTGATGCTTTAAATCAAGCACTTGAAAATGTTAAACCACTTCTTGAAACTAAAGGTAGAAGAGTTGGTGGAGCAACATACCAAGTTCCTATGGAAATTCGTCCAGACAGACGTCAAACATTGGCTATTCGTTGGATTGTAACTTTTGCAAGAAAACGTAATGGTGAAAGAACAATGGAAGAAAGACTTGCTGGAGAATTGATTGATGCATACAATAACACCGGTGCATCTGTTAAGAGAAAAGAAGAAATGCATAGAATGGCTGAAGCAAACAAAGCTTTTGCTCATTATCGTTGGTAAGATTTTTATAAATCGATTTTTTGAACTGATTTATGAAATATTAAATTTAAAACAAATGAAAAATTAGGGGAAAATATATGTTCGTTGAACTAGTTGATTTAAATGATTTTAAAAAGTATTACAAGGATAAACATCCAAACGTCGAGTTGATTCTTGAAAAAAACTGGGAAGGAATTTATGCTAAAGTTAATTACGAAGGCAATGGTCCAAAACCAGAATTTTTGCTTAAAGATTTCGATTGTAGGGCTTTGAATGGAAGAGGTATTGTTTATTTAGATGTTATAAAAAAAGATTACATTAATTATATGTATGAAATTTTTCAAGACAGCTACAGATATGGCTGGGCAGAAAATGCACGAAATAAACGTATAAGCGACATAGGGAAAGAATAATCCTCTAATAATAAGGATTAAAATCCAAAATTTATTATCATAATTAAAAAATAAGGAGAAAAAAATGGCTGAAGATTTACGTTTAACAAGAAACGTTGGAATCATGGCGCACATTGATGCTGGTAAAACAACAACTACCGAAAGAATTTTGTTCTACACTGGTAAAAGCCACAAAATAGGCGAAGTTCATGATGGTCAAGCAACAATGGACTGGATGGCTCAAGAACAAGAAAGAGGAATTACAATTACTTCTGCTTGTACAACTTGTCAATGGCAAGGTCACAAAATTAATATTATTGACACTCCAGGACACGTTGATTTCACAATTGAAGTTCTTCGTTCTCTCAAAGTTCTTGATGGAGCAGTTTTGGTTTTGAGCGCCAGAGATAAAGTTCAACCTCAAACAGAAACTGTTTGGCGTCAAGCAACAGAATGTAAAGTTCCTGTTATCATCTATGTTAACAAAATGGACAGAGATGATGCTTATTTCGACAAATGTGTTGACTCTGTTAGAGACAGACTTCACACAACCCCACTTCCTCTTCAAATGCCTATAGGTATGGCTGAAGATTTCAAAGGAGTTATTGACCTTTTGAAAATGAAAGCATATCTTCCTGAAGATGATATGGGAAAAATCATTGACGAAGTTGAAATCCCAGAAGAATACAAAGCTGAAGCGCAAAAAAGACATGATGCTTTGATTGAAGCAATCGTTGAAACAGATGATGCTCTCTTGGAAAGATATTTCGAAGGTGAAGAAATTTCACTTGATGAACTTAAAAAAGCAATTAGAAAAGCAACCATTGCTAAGAAAGTTACACCTATGCTTTGTGGTTCATCTTATAAAAACAAAGGTGTTCAAAACCTTTTGGATGCAATGGTGGATTACCTTCCATCTCCTCTTGATATTGAAGCAATTAAAGGAATCAATCCTGAAACTGAACAAGAAGAATCAAGAGAAGCTGATGTTAATGCTCCATTTGCTGGGCTTGCATTCAAAATTGCAACTGACCCATTTGTTGGAGGATTAACTTTCTTCCGTGTTTACAGTGGTGTTTTGAAAGCTGGTTCATACGTTTACAACTCAATAACAGGAAAAACTGAAAGAGTTGGACGTTTGATTAGAATGCACGCAAACAATAGAACAGAAATTCAAGAAGTTGGGGCAGGAGATATCGCTGCTATTGTTGGTCTTAAAGACACAATTACAGGACACACTCTTTGTGATGAAAAACACCCAATTCAACTTGAAAGTATGAATTTCCCAGAACCTGTTATTCAACTTGCTATTGAACCTAAAACAAAAGATATGCAAGAAAAAATGGCTTTGGCTCTCGGAAAACTCTCAAGAGAAGACCCTTCTTTCCGTGTTTCAACAAACACTGAAACGGGACAAACTCTTATTGCTGGTATGGGTGAACTTCACCTTGAAATTATTGTTGACCGTCTTCTTCGTGAATTTAAAGTTGAAGCAAATGTTGGTCAACCACAAGTTTCATACCGCGAAACTATAACAAAACCTGTTAAAGCAGAAGGAAAATATATTCGTCAATCAGGTGGTAAGGGACAATATGGTCACTGCTTAATTGAAATGGAACCACTTGAAAGAGGAGCAGGTTACGAATTTGTTGATAAAACAGTTGGTGGCTCAATTCCAAAAGAATATATTCAACCTATTAACAATGGTATCAAAGAAGCAAAAATGTCAGGTGTTCTTGCTGGCTATGAAACAGTTGACTTCAGAGTTACTGTTTATGATGGTTCGTTCCACGAAGTTGACTCTTCAGAAATGGCCTTCAAAATTGCAGGTTCAATGGCGTTTAAAGATGGTGCTTCAAAAGCAAATCCTGTTCTCTTGGAGCCTATCATGAAAGTTACTGTTGAAGTTCCAGACGAATATCTTGGAACAGTTATGGGTAACCTTACAAGCAGAAGAGGAATTTTGCTTGGAAATGACTCTATCCCAGGAATTCAAAGAATTAATGCTGAAGTTCCTCTTGCAGAAATGTTTGGTTATGCAACAGACCTTCGTTCACAAACTCAAGGTCGCGGAACTTTCGTTATGGAACCACTTAAATATCAAGAAGTTCCAAAATCAATTACTGAGAAAATCGTAGGCGAAAGAGCAAAAAAATAACATAAAAACGTTTGCAAAATGTTTTTAAATATGTTAATATTCAATCGTATTAACAAAATACAAAAATTTTATAAGGAGATTTAAAAATGGCAAAGGAAAAATTTGATAGGTCTTTGACTCACGTTAACATTGGTACGATCGGCCACGTTGACCATGGTAAGACCACATTAACAGCGGCTATCTGCCGTTACAGCAGTATGCTTGGCCTTGCTGATGCTATGAAATACGATGAAATCGACAAAGCACCAGAAGAAAAAGCAAGAGGTATCACCATCAACACTGCTCACGTTGAATACAAAACAAAGAAACGTCACTATGCCCACGTTGACTGCCCAGGACACGCTGATTATGTTAAAAACATGATTACTGGTGCTGCTCAAATGGACGGTGCTATCTTGGTTGTTTCTGCAGCTGATGGTCCAATGCCTCAAACAAGAGAACACATTTTGCTTGCTCGTCAAGTTGGTGTTCCTTACATCGTTGTTTTCATGAACAAGGTTGACCAAGTTGATGATCCTGAACTCTTGGAACTTGTTGAAATGGAAATACGTGACTTGTTGTCATCTTATGGATTCCCTGGTGACACAACTCCAATTATCAAAGGTTCTGCTTTAAAAGCAAACGAAGCATGCGATGCAAACGATTTGGGAAGCGAATGGTTGAAACCAATCCAAGAATTGCTTGATACAATCGATTCTTATATCCCTGATCCTGCTCGTGAAACAGACAAACCTTTCTTGATGCCAGTTGAAGACGTTTTCACAATCACAGGTCGTGGAACTGTTGCTACAGGTAGAGTAGAAAGAGGTGTTGTTAAAGTTGGAGACACAGTTGAAATTGTTGGTCTTGGTGCACAAAAACAAACAGTTGTAACTGGTGTTGAAATGTTTAGAAAACTTCTTGATGAAGCACAAGCTGGAGATAACATTGGTGTTCTTCTTAGAGGAATTACTCGTCAAGAAATTGAAAGAGGACAAGTTCTCTGCAAACCAGGTTCAATCCACCCACACACAGAATTCACCGCTGAAGTTTATGTTCTTAAGAAAGAAGAAGGCGGACGTCATACACCATTCTTCAATGGTTATAGACCACAATTCTATTTCAGAACAACAGACGTTACTGGAACAATTGAACTTCCACAAGGCGTTGAAATGGTTATGCCAGGCGATAACGTTAGCATGACAATCAAACTTATAACACCTATTGCTATTGAACAAGGACTTCGTTTCGCTATTCGTGAAGGCGGAAGAACTGTTGGTTCAGGTGTTGTATCACAAATTCTTAAATAATTTATTAATTTTAATCACCGAACAATTAAAATTAAATTTAAAAACCAGTTGTCCGAACCAACTGGTTTTTTTATTTCTTTTTAATTTTCAAGATTTTTTAAAGCAGTTTGAGTTTCGTTTTTAATTGAACATTTAATTTTTTTATTTAACTCAACTAATATCATATCTTTGCATACTCCAATCTCATCTAAGCTAATATTGCTTAAAAGACATTTCCCTTGTTTATGATATATGCATAAAATATTTGAGCAAGTATTTTAATATTAATAACACTACTTTTAATAGTAGTCAAGAATTTTTACTACAAAAAGTAATATCATATTAATATGATATTTGATGTTAAAAATTTAGCAGAAAACATTAGAGAACTGAGAATGCAAAATAATCTATCTCAGAAAAGTTTTGGTGAAAAATTTGGTGTTAGTCAAAAAGAGGTCAGTCATTGGGAAACAGGATTTCGTGTTGTTCCAACAGCAATTCTTGTTAAAATTTGTTTGGAATTTGATATTACTCCAAATGAGATACTTGGTAAATTGTAAAAAGAAACACTATTTTGTTTGATAGTGTTTTTTATTTTCTATGCACTTGAAAGTGAAAAAAAGAACATAAATAATGTCCTTTTTTAATGCATATTAATTTAACTTATTTATTCCAATATTTCTTTTTAAATTTTTGTTGTTTGCGCCATATTGCAAGGAAAAGTTTTGTTGGAACAACTCTAGTTAGGAAAGCCATAAATTTTGTTGTTGTGCCATAGAGTGAGAACATTTTTCTTTTCTTTGCACATTTCAAAGCATATTTAACAACTTTTCTTGCATCATACATGACTTGATAATATGATATAACTTCGTGTTCTGTTGTTTTTGCGCGCTTGAAAAATTGAGTTTTTGTCCAAAATGGGCAGACGCAGGTCACAGAAATTTTTCTTGGTTTAAGTTCTTCGCCAAGTGAAACCGAATAACTTTTTAAAAATGCTTTTGTTGCAGCATAAACATTAACATATGGAATTGGTGCAAAAGCAGAAATTGATGCGATTTCAACAATTCTTCCCTTTTCAGGAATATATGGAAGAACAAGTTCCGTCATTTTAACAGTCCCTTTGCAATTCAAGTCTATCATGTTGCAAGATGCTTCAAGAGGAATTTCGTCATATCTTCCAAACTTTCCGAAGCCACTGCAATTTATTAAAAGTTCAACTGCAGGTTTTTCTTTTTTTAATTTTGCTGTCAAGAGTTCAAAACTTTCATTGTCAGTTAAGTCCAAAGCCATTGGAACAACTTTTGTTTTATTTTCTTTTTTCAAATCATCAAGACCTTCTTGGTCAAGCGCGATTCCCCAAATTTCATCGAATCCATAAGAATCAATTTGTTTTGCAAATTCTTTTCCAATTCCAGAAGATGCTCCAGTTACTATTGCAATTTTTTTCATTTTTTCTCCTTTTTGGATTATTATAAATCAAAAAAGAAAAAATAATAAACAATTTTAAGAAATTTTGCAAATATGCTTGTTATTTTTTGATTTATTAAATGTTAGAACAATTTAGTTGATTTCCATGCAAAAAAGTTCAATAGAAGATGGCGCTTTGAATTGTTAGCCACAGCAAAAAATTATGGCTTTTTTTGCTCATATGCTTGACTTATTTTTTGATGAACGTTATTATGGAAATAGATGGAATTTGCCAATAATTTTGGCAAATTTGATTTTTAAGGAGAAAAAATGAAAGTTTTAGTTATTAACGCAGGAAGCAGTTCACTTAAATATCAACTTTTTGATATGGACAACGAATATGTTTTAGCAAAAGGAAATTGTCAAAAAATTGGAATCCCAGGGTCATTCATTGAACACAAATTCGCAAATCAAAGTGTTAAAATTGATGAGAAACTCGAAAATCACAATCAAGCAATCGAGCAAGTTTTGAAGCTTTTGACAAGTGATGAATATGGAGTTATTTCTAACCTTAATGAAATTTCAGCTATAGGTCACAGAGTTTTACATGGAGGAGAAATATATAAAGATTCTGTTGTAATTACAGATGCTGTTATGAAAAATCTTGAAGATTTAAAACCTCTTGGTCCTCTTCACATGCCTGCAAACATACAAGGCATTTTGGCTTGTAAAGCGGTTCTTCCAGATGTGCCTCAAGTTGCTGTTTTTGACACAGCATTCCATGCGCAGATGCCAAAAGAGGCTTTCCTTTATGCGATACCTTATGAAGCATACACTGATTGGCGTGTTAGGAGATATGGCTTCCACGGAACAAGTCACAAGTTTGTTTCAAATGAAGTTGCAAGAATAATGGATAAACCTCTCAACGACTTGAAAATTATAACTGTTCATTTGGGCAATGGTTCAAGTGTTGCTGCAGTTAAGAATGGC
>JAEDFV010000020.1 GCA_016297845.1 Clostridia bacterium | reverse complement strand
CAGTCATAAACAGCTTGTCGAGAAACATTATTATTTTCCGCAATTTCACTGAGAGTTAAATCATTTTCATAATAATCGCGAAAAACACTTTCTTGCGAAGCGCTCAAAAGCCGTCCATATAATTCAAATAAATTTCCTAAATAAACAGTTTTTTCAATTTCAATCATAATGTAAAGCCTTTTTGCTTTACAATAATAGCACAACAAATTACATATTGCAACTGTTTTTTTAAAATTTATTGACTTTTTAATAAATATTACATATAATAGCCACATATTAGGAAATTATTATGAAAAATTTATTTGCACAAACTTCATACTATTATTACTACATTTAAATTGCTATATGTAGAAGTTTATGTTGCAAATAATAAAAAATCAAAAAACATCTGCCATATAGCAATTAGTTGTGTGGCAGTTTTTATTTAATGAAAGTCTGCCATAAGTGAAAACTTACGGCAGATTTTATTTTAAAAGGAAATTGAATTATGAAAATATGGATTATAAAAAAGTATGCCCGATAAAAAGGGCGAAAAGATTTGATGAAAATTAAAAAAATATATTATTATAAAGGAGAAAATTATGGAATTTAGAAATGATGCTTTTGAACAATTAGAAAGACGTGGTTTTGTTTTTCAAACTACGCATTTGGAAGAAACTAAAAAAATGTTAAAAGAAAAACCTATAACATTTTATATTGGTATAGACCCAACTGCTGACGACTTACATATTGGTCACTTCTTTGGTCTTCAAATGGCGAGAATTTTGCAAGATTGTGGACATAAATGTATTGTTCTTGTTGGCGGTGCCACTGCCTTGATTGGCGACCCAACAAACAAGAAAGATATGAGAAAACTGCTTTCAAAAGAAGAAGTTGAAAGAAATGCAAGAGAAATTAGTAGTATAATTAAAAGGTTTGTTAGTGTTGATGGCGATAATCCAGCACTTATTGTTGATAATGCTGATTGGCTAAAACCTATATCTTACATTGACTTTTTGCGTGATGTTGGCGTTAATTTTAATGTGAATGAAATGTTAAGCAAAGACCTATACAAGAATAGACTTGAAAAAGGTGGATTAACCTTTATGGAGATGGGCTATATGTTGATGCAATCTTTCGACTTTGTTCATTTGAACGATAAGTTTGATTGTGTGTTGCAAATTGGTGGCTCTGACCAATGGGGAAATATTTGCGGTGGTGTGGAATTATCTAGAAAAATGAATTTTAAAGATGGGACAAAAAGACCACTTATGATGGGACTAACCTGTCCACTACTTACAAATGCCGAAGGAATCAAGATGGGTAAAACTGAAAAAGGAACTTTGTGGGTATCAAGAGAAAAAACTTCTTCTTTTGATTTCTTCCAACACTTTGTAAATTGTCTTGATGCTGATGTTGAGAGATTGCTTAGATTTTTCACAAAAATAGATGTTGAAGAAATTAAAGAGATGTGTAAGCAAGATATTGTGAAGGCAAAGAAACTTATGGCTTTCGAAGTCACAAAACTTGTTCACGGAGAAGATGAAGCATTAAAAGCACAAAAAACTGCTCAAAATCTTTTTGAAAATGGAAACATAAACACTGAAAATATGCCAACTGAAACGATTAAAAATGTTGGAGAAATTAATATTTTAGATTTCTTATCAAATCTATCTATTATAAAATCTAAAAGCGAAGCAAGAAGATTAATTGGACAAGGCGGAATTGAAATTAATAATCAAAAGAAAAACAATATAAGCGAGATTATGAACTTAAATGAAAATCAAGAATTAGTTGTTAAAAAAGGTAAGAAAAATTTTGTAAAAGTAATTGTAAAATAAAAATCAGCGACTTGTCGAAAGTCGCTGTAATCCGCTATAATAAGATTTATGGTGCGCCCACCAAGACTCGAACTCGGCATAATAGTTCCGAAGACTATTGTGATATCCACTTCACTATGGGCGCAAATTAAATACATTTTTGATGGGAAATGCCAAATCCTTAATACCCCGCTTTGAAAAGACTGATGCTCTTTCCAATTATGTTAGCGAAAGCAAAATGGACATGGCATACTATCATTTTATAGGCTATCTCAACGATGAAGGTTTTGTTCATCTAAATAGTCTAGGCACTCAACCACCTATGAATTTTAGTATAGTCTTTATGTTCAAAATTGTCAAACAAAAACCTCATTGCTATTAACGCAAAAGTAAAAATTACTAAAATCTTTATTTTTCTTCAAATTTATTGGCAAAATTTTTTTGAATCTATGATAAAATACATATAGTTAATTTTGAAATGCCAAAGCGTTTTGAAATTGTTTATAAAAACTGTGAAAAAATTTTTAACATTACAAAATGTAATTTTTATCTTAGGTTTTCTTGGTAGTTTAATAATAGCTATCATTTATTCATCTGCTTTAACATGGCTAATTTTTTTAAGTTCCGTTTTTGGAATTTTATCTTCAATTTTTGCAACAAAGGGCAAATGGCTAACTTATGTCTTTGACATTTTAAGTTATGCTTTATATATTTACATCTGCATCGTTAACAAATATTATGGAGAACTTATCCTTTCTGTTGTTATAATCGTAATTCATATATGCGCATTAATTGAATGGAAGAAAAACACAGTTGAAGATGTAGTTTTGGTTAACAGAATAGGAACAAAAGAAATCTTGATAAGCGTTTCAATTGGCATAGTTTTTACAGTTATTTATGGTGTAATTTTATTCTTTATAAACTCACAATATCCTATCCTAAATGCAATTTCAACTGTAGTATATTTGCTTGGGAACTATTATGCATATCGAAGGTCTCAACTACAATTTTTAGGTTGGATTTTATATGATGTTTTTTTCATAATAATTTGGGGATTAACAATAATAAATGGAGATTATGGCTCAATAATTTTCTTAATTGGCGGAATAAGCGAACTTATATATGGAGTTATTGGAATTTTCAGTTGGAGCAAAATTGAACGGGAACAAAGGTGCGAGAAACAACAAAATCCAAAAGTTGTAGTTTCTGCTTTGAGTAATAACGTTAATGAAGACGCAAATATTAAAACAAACAAATTTAACATAAACAAAAAACAAAACAAGATGTCAACAGTTGCAAAAATTGGAAATAAAAATGATAAAGAAAAATTTTCAACTACTACTAAAAAATAAATCTAAAAAAGTTTGTTTTTTTAGATAAATTATATATACTAATTTCATGAAAAATCGTAAATTTATTATATTTTTAGTTGCATTTGTTATTTTAGCCGTTGTTGGCGTAGGAGTTTATATTGGCGTTTTCAGGCAAGATTTATTCAATATGGTCTTTACTGTGTCTTTTGACGCACAAGGTGCTGAGCTTGAACAAACAAGCATTATCGTCAAAAAAAATGATACAATAAATCTTCCAAATGTAGAGAAAGAAGGCTATATTTTTGAAGGTTGGTTTGACAACGAAACAAAATGGACAAATGAAACAAAAGTTACAAAAAATGTCACCTTAAAAGCAAACTGGAAACCTATTGAATATAAAATTACGTTTATGATAGATGGCGTTTCTCATATCCAAGATGTTGCTTATGGGACCATTCCAGTCTGTGATATTCCAGTCACAAAAGAACCAACAACATTAACTGAATATGCATTCATAGGATGGACTCCAGATCTTGAAAAAGTTACTGGCGACGCAACTTACACTGCTGTTTTCGAAGAACAAACAAGAAAGTATCACATAGTGCTTTCATCAAATGTTGATGGTGGCGAACTTTCTGGTGGTGGCGACGACTTTGTTTATGAATCATCAACAACAATTACTGCAACTGAAAAAGAAGGCTTTGAATTTATGGGCTGGTTTGAAAAAGGTTCAGAAACTCCTGTTACAACATCAAAAACGTTTAATATTTCAAGCATAACAGAAGACAAAGAATATGAAGCAAGATATAACGTTTTGTATGTAAATGTTTCATTAAATATTGATGGGAATGTAATTGACACAATAAAAATTGACTACAACACTGCTATTGGCAAAATAAATTCAAATAAATATGGAATGTCTGCATATAAAATAGAAAAATTGTATTTGGAAAATACTTTTGAAACAGAAGTTGACCTTGAAAATGATAAATTGACCACCCCAACAATTACCCTGTACGGAACATGGACATATATTATTGACAATGGATTTTATCCTTATTTAACAAAATTTAATAGTGCATCAACAAGTACAAAAATGGAAATAAATTCTTATGAAGAACTTGTTGCTTGGATTGATTACGTTGTTTTCAATGATATAACAAATCAAAATTATAAATTTGTATTGAAGTACAAAACTTTCTCAACACAAAAAGAATTTACAGATGAAATAAATAGCGCAATTAATGCTTCTTCATATTCAGTTAAAATGAATGTTGCATTCTCTTATTTGAGCGACAACAAAACTGCAAGTGTATATATCTCTGAAAGTATAAGAACTGTTGAAGGGACTCTTGTTGCAGACGAAGAAAAAACTGAAGTCTTTGCTCAACTTGATTATGCTCTTCTCTCAACATCAACAGGCCGTGACAGCGAATACAAATTTAATATAGAAAACGTAACTAAAACAATTGAAGTTGAAACATCGACACAACTAATCTATGCACTGGAAAAAGGACTTAAACCTATATGCAAAGTAGGGTCAAAAGCAGAAAGCGTCTATAACAAAGCAAAAGAAATATTAAGAACAATCTGCGACGACACCATGTCCGATATAACAAAACTTCGTGCAATATATGAATGGCTTATTATGAATGTCCAATATGATAATAAGGCAGCCAACACTCCAGAAATTTACAACAATTGGACAAACTATGATTCATGGTATGCAGAAGGTGTCTTTAACAATAAAAAAGCAGTTTGTGATGGAATATGTAAAGCATTCTTAATCATGGCAAGAATTGAAAATATAGGCTGTGTCCGAGTCGTTGGAAATCAACATGCTTGGAACAAAGTGTATGTAGATGGAAATTGGTTTGGAGTTGATGCAACCCATGGAAATTTAGAAGTTTCTTCCAATGAAGTATTAACTTATTCAAATTTTATGTTTACAGACGCATATAAAGAATCAAAAGGTTACACCGCAACAAATTATACAGAACTTGTTGCAAACACAAACTTTAGTATATATGATTACATTTCGTTTGTTAGCGGAAAAAATGAATATGATTTATTGATTGATAACGAAACTGAATTTATCTATATTGTTTCCCTAGTTAAAGCTTATACATCGTCCACCACAAAATACACTTTTGAAGTTGCAATTAATTATGAAACAACTATAACAAATCTTCTAAATGTTGCAGATTCAAAAGGACTTAACATAACATATGGATATGTATCGAATACTGATACCAATAACATCGACACATATATTATATATGTTGAAAAATAAAGCACAATTCAGTGCTTTTTTTTGAATATCAATTAACATTTTCCAAAAAATATTTTATAATGGGAAAAGATTTAATTGAATTCAAACAAGAAACTATGCAAGAAAAAAGAAAAAGATGCAATAATAGAACAATTCTTCACTGTGATGTGAATAACTTTTTTGCAAGTGTTGAATGCATTTCTCGACCTGAACTAAAAGACAAACCTGTTGCTGTTAGTGGTAATCCAGAAACTCGAACAGGAATTATTCTTGCTAAAAACGAAATTGCTAAAAAATTCGGAGTTAAAACCGGAGACGCAATCTTTGAAGCAAAACAAAAATGTCCCGATTTAATTTGCCTCCCTCCCCACCACTCACTATACGAAAAAATCTCAAAACAAATCATAGAAATATATTATGATTATACTGACACTGTTGAAAGTTTCGGAATAGATGAATGTTGGCTCGATGTAACTTCGTCAACAAAGTTATTGGGAACAGGAAAAGAAATAGCGGATAAAATCCGACAACGAGTTTTTGATGAAATTGGAGTTACAATTTCAGTTGGAGTGAGTTTTTCGAAATTATTTGCAAAACTTGGAAGCGATTACAAAAAACCCTTTGCAACAACAGAAATTTCAAAAGATAATTATAAAGAAATAGTTTATCCTCTCCCCGTTGATTCAGTAATTGGAATTGGCAGAAGAAGTATTATAAAATTAGAAAAAATGAATGTAAAAACACTTGGAGATTACGTTAAACTTCCCGATTCAGAACTAAAACTTAAATTTGGAATTAATGGAGTTTTGTTAAAACAGAAACTGTTGGGATATGATTTCGACGAAGTTATCGACAACAATTTAAAACCTGAAGTAAAGAGCGTTGGAAATGGAACAACAACAATAGTTGACATAATTTCTCGCGATGAAACTTCAAGTTTGATACAATTTCTTTCTGAAAAAATTTCAAAACGACTTGAAGAAAAAAACCTTGCTGGACAAACAATTCATATTTCAATTAAAACTTCTGATTTTAAACATTTTTCACGCTCTGAAAGTTATTTTGAATTGCTTCAAACACAAGAAGAGATTTCAAAACACGCAATCTCACTACTAGATAGCTTTTGGAAATATGACACAAAAATTCGCGCCATTCGAATTGCGGTTTCTAATCTTAAATGTCTTGACTCCCCTTCACAAATTTCATTTTTCGAAGAAAATAAAACAAAAAATATAGAAAAAACAATAAATGAGATAAAAAGAAAATATGGGAAAAATATAATAGAACTTGGTTCAGTTTTAAAAAGCAATTTCATAAATCTGAACAAGGACGATTAAAAATAAAAAAAAGCATCTTTCGATGCTTTTTATTTATGCTGGAAGATTTTGTTCAACTAAATTTTTCCAATAATCATATTGTTCTTGTGTAATTTTTCCTGATTCTTTTGCTTCATCAAGATTTTTATAGAAACTTGTTTTTGTACTTGCAACAGCTTCTTTATACTTAGTTATTAAATCTGCTTTAACTGTCTCATATTTAGCTTTTGCTGTTTCTACTTGTGCCAACCATTTATCTTTGTAATCCTTAACTGCTTCATCAAAATTTTTCTTCGCCAAGTTTAATTGCTCTTGAGCAGTTTCTTTTGCGATATCAGGCAAACCTTCAATTGTTTTTTGCGCAGTTTCCAAGGCAGTTCTTGCGGAATCAATAGCTGAATCTAATGTTCCACTATTTAAAAAAGTTTCAATTTCTTTAACTTGAGAATAAGCAAGTCCCTTATAATAACTTTGTCTTTCATTATAAAGTTTTATGAGGTCTTCATAAGAAAGTTCTTTGAGTTCACTATCAGTGTAGTCTTTTGCTAAATATTTTATCTTGTTAATAAGGTCGTCACTTGAAATATCTTGCAACTCAACATTTGCATCAATTCCTAAACTTGAAAAAGTTTCTTCAACTTTTGCTTTTACTTTATTTTTTAAATTAGTTACGTCAATTGAGTTTGAGCCACCTACTTTAACAGTCACATTTGTATTGACATGACCAGTTATTGCACTATTTTCTATAAAAATTTGAATAGCTGAATCAACATCTTTACCAACAAAATCTACATCAACAAAGATGTTCCCTGCGTCTTCATTATCTAAAGATACATTAGTTATTTTGTTGTCATTATCGACAACAAAACTGACTGTTGGATTCATTTCAAGCGTCAGAACTTTTTCTGAACTTGATTCCTCTTTTTGTTCCCCTGAGTTACATGCAGTTAATGCTAATATAACAGGCACTAACAACAAAATAACTAGAATAAAACTTAATTTAGATTTTATTTTTGCCATAAAACACCCCCTAATTTATTGCACATAAATGTGCTGGTGGGCAGTAAGGGACTCGAACCCCTGACTTTCTCCACGTCAAAGAGATACTCTACCAACTGAGTTAACTGCCCATATATCACAAATATGTTATGAAAAATTTTTAAAAAAGTCAATTAAAATGCTGTACTTTTACAAAAAAAATGCTAAAATAAAAATATGAATCAAATTGTTTCATTAAATCTCGTAGAAAAAAACGAAATGTTTGAAATTAAAAAATTCCTTCTCAACGCCAAAGACGCGGAACATTTACGCGACCTTGGGTGCTATTGAAGGAAAAAAAGCTGTTGTTGTTGAAAATCAAAAAAGTAGTATAGTTGTTAAGATAAACGACACAAGATATGCATTAAATAAAGATTTTGCAAGCAAAATATTAGTTAATGTGCTTGCAAAAGAGAATGAATTTAACATATAATTTTTTCAAATTCTTTAGAATCTAAACTCGCTCCGCCTATCAACACTCCAGAAATTGTTTTTATTTTAAAGATTTGTTTACAATTTTTAGAGTTAACACTTCCGCCATAAACTATCTTCAAATTATTTCCAGCATTAACAGAATAATGTTCGGAGATGATTTTTTTTATTAAAAGTGATGCTTCCTCTATATCTTTGTTTTCCGCAACTTTCCCAGTGCCAACAGCCCAAATAGGTTCATAAGCAATTATGATATTAGAAAGTTCATTTTCATAAATTTCATCTAATCCACTACCAATTTGTAGCCTCAAAACTTCGTAAGTCTGATTTCTTTTACGTTGTTGCAAGGTTTCCCCAACGCACAAAATTGCAGTCATTCCATGTTTTAAGGCGGTCTTAATTTTTTTATTTATTTTTTCGTTCGTTTCATTAAAATTTTTTCTACGTTCACTGTGACCAAGAAGCACATATTTAACTCCAAATTCATCAATCATATTCGCAGAAATCTCACCTGTATAACTTCCAAATTCCTCTTCATGCATATTTTGAGCACCAAAAGAAATAAGGTCATTTTGATATTTTTCTGCAAAATGCAAAGATGTAAATGGAACGCAAAACACAAGTTTTTTAAGTGTTTTATCTGCCTTTATTGAGATATTCGAAAAATATTCAACAATCTGGCCATCTGTCATGTTCATTTTAAAATTAGAAATAACAATTTCTTTCATAATTTTTCCCCCCAATTTATTTTGTATCTGGAACATCACTAAGAGCATCAAGACCTGGAAGTTCTCCGCCTTCAAGCAAAGCAAGAGTTGCTCCTCCACCAGTTGATATGTGTGAAATTTTGTCTTCAAGTTTAAGTGCTTTTACTGCTGAAACACTGTCTCCACCGCCAACTATTGTAAGCCCCTTGTTTTTTGCAATGGCTTGAGCAATTTCAACAGTTCCTGATGAAAAGTTTGAAAACTCAAAAACACCCATTGGTCCGTTCCAAATTATAGTTTTTGCCTTCTTTATAATATTTTTGTAAAGTGAAATTGTTTTTGGTCCAATATCAAGTCCCATGTAATTATCAGGGATATCTTCAATATTAAATATTTTTGCTTTTGCTTTTGGACTGTATGTTTCACTTGTTGACACGTCAATTGGCAAAATTATTTGTTTCCCATTTTTTTCCGCATTTTCTAAAATATTTTTTGCAATTTCCAAGCTGTTATCGTCAACAATCGATTTCCCAACTTTGTAACCCTTTGCTTTAAGGAAAGTGAATGCCATTGCTCCGCCAATCAAAACATAATCTGACTTTTCCGCTAAATTTGTCACAACCCCAATTTTGTCAGCAACTTTTGCTCCGCCCAAAATTGAAACAAAAGGTCTTTCTGGATTTTGAATTGCTTTTGTTATTGTCGTGATTTCTTTTCCCATTAAAAAACCCATTGCATTGTTTGGAAGAAGTTTTGCAACTCGATAAATTGAAGCATGTTTACGGTGTATTGTTCCAAAGGCATCATCAATATATATATCAGCCATACTTGCAAGTTTTTTTGCAAAATACAAATCGTCAGCCTCTTCTTCTTTATGAAATCTTAAATTTTCCAAAACAAGCACTTCGCCCTCTTTAAGTGCTTTTGCTTTTTGCATTGCATCTGGGCCCACAACATCAACAGCAAAGTATATTTTGTTTAGCAAATATCTAATTAAATGTTGCGCAACAGGAAACATCGAATATTTTTGATTAAACTCACCTTTAGGACGACCAAGATGAGAACAAATTATAAGTTTTGCTCCATTTTTTAAAATATATCTGATTGTTGGAAGTTCTTCATATATGCGTGTATCATCAACAATATTTCCATTGTCATCAAGTGGAACATTAAAATCTGCACGAAGCAAAACAGTTTTGCCCTTCAAATCTAAATCTGTTAACATTCTTTTCATATTGCACCCCCTATGAATTAGTATTAGTTTAGCATTTTATAAAAATTTTAACAAATAATTTATTTAATTTATTTGGTATTTAAATTTCCTAGGAGTATAATCTATCTGCAAAGAAAAATAGGGGTGAAAAAATGGATTTATTTAAAAAATGTGACGATTATACAAGAATCGATGAACTAAAAAAAGCGGATTTATATCCTTACTTTCATTATTTAACATCTGGCCAAGACACAGTTGTACAAATGGAAGGCAAAAGAACAATTATGATTGGCTCAAACAACTATCTTGGATTAACA
>JAEDFV010000028.1 GCA_016297845.1 Clostridia bacterium | reverse complement strand
ACTAAAATAAAAAATCATGCAACAAATCAAGAACTTACAAGTGAAAAATCAAACATAATAG
Source organism: Clostridia bacterium (assembly GCA_016297845.1). Taxonomy (GTDB): domain Bacteria; phylum Bacillota; class Clostridia; order Christensenellales; family UBA1242; genus UMGS687. The sequence continues at coordinate 2,128 of JAEDFV010000028.1, read as the reverse complement.
AATTTGTTGGAACAAAGACTAATTCCTCAAAAGTAACTACGCAAAAAAATTGGTACATATAAAAAATAAAAGGAACTTCGCCTTAACATAGGACTAAGTTCCTTTAATTTTGCAATTTTAAAAAGAGTTTAACTTAGTTGCTGTTTTTTATAGTTTCGCTTGCTGTTTTCGAATAGGCACGAACAAGTCCGCCCGCCCCCAATTTTATTCCACCAAAATATCTAACGACAACAAGGAGAATATTTTTTAAATCTTGTTTTTGAATAACATTTAGTATTGGTCTTCCAGCAGTTCCGCTTGGCTCACCATCATCAAACGCTTTTTCTAAATATTCATTTCCAACAATTCGATAGGCATAACAAATATGTGTGGCTTTTTTATTTTCTTTTTTTATTGTTTCCAAAATTTTATTAACTTCTTCGACCGAGTTTACATCAAATTTTTTGCCATAAAATTTTGATTTCTTAATTTCAAGTTCCATGTTTTTCTACACCAAATCTATTTTCACAAAATTCTTTTTTCCCTTTTTCAAAAGGACAAAACCATCTGTGAAATCTGCTTCAGAAAGAAGATAATTTGGGTCAGAAATTTTGTTATCATTCAACGAAATTGCATTTTGTGAAACAAGTCTTCTTCCTTCAGAAATGCTTGGAATAAGTTTTGCGCTTAAAGCAACTTCCAAAAGTCTTTTCCCGTCTTTAAGTTCATCTTTTGACAGTTGAATTGTTGGCGCATTAGAAAAATCTGCACCCCCTCCAAAAAGTGCTTCAGAAGCAGTCTGTGCTTCTTTTGCATCTTCTTCACCATGAATCAATTTTGTAACTTCATAAGCCATAAGTTTTTTTGCTGAAATGATATCTTTTTGAACAAGGTCTTCCAATTCTGAAATTTCATAGTTTGTGAAAAGTTTCAAAAGTTTCAAAACATCTCTGTCATCAACATTAACAAAATATTGATAAAACTCATATGGCGATGTTTTTTCTTTTGAAATCCAAAGAGTTCCCTTCGAAGTTTTCCCCATCTTTTTGCCATTTGCATCTGTTAAAAGCGGACTCGTTAATCCTTGGAATGCCTCAGGATTTTTTCCTTCTAAGAAATTAAGTTTTCTTCCAAGTTCAACACCTGCAATAATATTTCCCCACTGGTCACTGCCCCCAATTTCAAGCCTGCACCCATAATCTCTGTTTAGTCTAACAAAATCATATGCTTGAATGAGCATATATCCCATTTCAAAGAATGTTAACCCTCCAGCTTTCATTCTGCTTTGGCAAGAATCAGATGCAAGCATATGGGCAACATTGAAATGTTGACCAATATCTCTCATAAAATCAACATAGTCATAACCGCGAATCCAGTCAGCATTGTTAACAATTATTGCTGGGTTTTCACCTTCCAAATTAACTGCTTTTTCTATTGTTGCCTTAATTTTTTCATAGTTGTCTTCAACAAAAGTTTTTGAAACCATGTCACGCATATCATTTCGCCCGCTTGGGTCTCCAATCATTGCCGTTGCTCCACCAAGAAGAACAATAACTCTGTGGCCTGCCTGTTGAAATTTTCTAAGCATCAAAAGCGAAAAAAAGTGGCCAATATGCAAGCTATCAGCAGTTGGGTCAATTCCAACATATACAGAAGCTTTTCCGTCTGAACAAATTTTTTTTATTTCTTCCTCGTCTGTTGTTTGATAGACAAATCCTCTCTCTTTAAGATGGTTAAATAAATTTTCCTTTGTTATAGTAACTTCTTTCATATTTTCTCCAATATGTTAAGATTAAAATAAAAAAACATTTTTGTCAAATAAAAAGGTGTGATATAATCAAAATTGATGAGTGAAATAACTGGAATTGTTAAACACGGAAAGGAGACTTATTCAATATTCCTTGATGGAATGTTTTTTTGCAAACTTAATGCAGAAACAATAGTTAAACATGGGTTCAAAGTTGGAAACAACGTTTCTGAAGATGAAATTGAAAATGCTCAATCGGAAAATGAAAAACTTGTTGCATTCGACAGATGCTTAAAACTTCTTTCAGCCCCAAAATCAAAAAAACAAGTTAAGGATTATTTATATTCAAAAGGATACACATCAAAAACAGTTGATTTCTGCATTTCAAAATTGGAAGAATAC
>JAEDFV010000019.1 GCA_016297845.1 Clostridia bacterium | reverse complement strand
CATTGTTTAAGGCCTTTCAACAATCCTTTTTTATACATGTCGTTTCCTGATTCAATTTTGTTTGCATCAAAATATATTTTCTTTTCCATGCCTATATTTTACATTAATATGTTATTTTTGTCAATATGCTAAACTTTGCGTATAAATAGATTTTTTTCTTAAGAGGTTAAAATTAAAAAAGAAGCATAAAATTAATTTTATGCTAACTTTAACTTTTCCCTTATAATATTTTCCGCCTCTACATTTATGTAAGTCGAATATAGAGTATCTAATTCTTCTGTGCTGAACTCACTTCTTTTAGCAAGGGGTAAGTACAAAGAATCTTTGTAATTTGCATCTAGAATCCTATTGAGCTTAAATTCATCTTCAATGTTATCATCTCCAATTAGTATCATTCTTGCGAACCCAGCTCCTCCATTTGTTATGACAGTTGCTGTGTTACCAGCTCCACCACCAACAGCATAAAGTCGAACTTCAGTCCAAGAGGTCCTTTCTTTATTCATCTTTAAACTTAATCTTACATATGATGCTTCACCAGCTCCAGTTGCATCTGTGATTCTATAATTAATGTAAAAAATATTTTCTTCTTTATTTGTTTCAATGCTAAATGTATAATTATATGTGACAGTGTAACCTGAGCCTTGCCACACAAATTGTGTCGAGAAGACTTTGCCTTCAAAATCAGCGTTTAAGTCTTGTTCTTCTACTACAGATTTAATTGGGTCAATAAAATTTCCAAACAGACCAGTTTCCCATGTTTTAATAAAATTGTCTGTTTCTGTATCCACTGTTGAAGAATAAAGCGATTTTCTAATCCCTAAGTCATTTTTTTCATCTGAACTGTCCAAAAGATTTAAACTTAGACTATTTACTGTAGTATACATTTTTGAACTATCCGAAACAGTTGAACTAAGTCCACTTGCTGTTTCAGTACGTGCTTTCAAATCTTTGTGAAAAGCGCTTAACGTAGTTTTAATTTCTTCACTAGATATTTCGCTGGTTGTCTGTTTTGTTTCGCCCAATTTAATATAAAGAATGTAACCACCAGATGCCAGAAGTAAGACTACAAGAAAGCAAATTAAAAATGTTTTAAATTTAGCCATATAATTTTCTCCTTTTGTATATTAATGATGCATTTAAAAGTTAACGATGTATTCACACATTTATAGTAACAAAGGGAATCTTTTTTGTCAATGATTTTTAACAATTTTTAATCATCAAGTTCGTTAAACAGAGGGCTGTCAAAAAATTCTTTAATTGAAATTTCTAGTCCATCGCACAAATATTGAATTGTTGCAAGTTTTGGATTTTTGCTTCTTCCTGAAAAGATACTATTAACTGTTGATTGAATAATTCCAGACCTGGTGCAAAGTTTGTTTGGTGTTATGTTTCGCTCTTTACAAAATTCTAGAATTCTTTTTGCTACTGCTTCATGTAATTTCATAAATACTATTTCTCCTTGTTAACGAGTTCACACTAATTTTACTTTTTTGGCCTATGTAAAGTTGTGAATGCGTCGACAATATGTACAAAAGCATGAAAAAGAACAAAATAAATTTATAATGATATTTCCCTATATTAAAGATTTTATTAAGGGAATATTTTTGTTTTGAATTTTTGGTATATTTTAGTAAAATTTTAGGGTAAAAAAAGGAGATAAAATGAATTTCGCAGAACAACTTAGCAAAGAATTTGGAATTAGAGTTGACCATTCAACAAACATAATTAAACTAATTGAAGAAGGGAATACGATTCCCTTTATAGCAAGATATAGAAAGGAACTTACGGGCTGTTGCGATGACCAAATTTTGAGAGAATTTAATGACAGATTAAACTATCTTAAAAATTTGGCAAAAAGAAAAGAAGAAGTTGTGGGGTCTATTTCTGAACAAGGGAAAATGACTGATGAAATAAAAAAGGCGATTGACTGTGCGATAACATTGGCAGAAGTTGAAGATATATATAGACCATATAAGCAAAAAAGAAAAACCCGTGCGTCTGTTGCTATAGAAAAAGGTCTCCAACCTCTTGCGGATATAATCTTTGAACAAACAACAAATGAAAACATTTTGACACTTGCAAAAGAATTTGTTGATGAAGAAAAAGATGTAAAAACCGAACAAGATGCAATTTGTGGAGCAAAAGACATAATTGCTGAGAAAATTTCAGATGATGCTGAAATTAGGAAATCATTGAGGCAATTTATTATTGACACAGGAATAATTTCAACAACGCTTGATGAAACAAAAGAGAACTCAAGTGTTTATGAAATGTATAAGGATTTCCAAGAAGAAATTAAAAAAATTCCATCTCACAGAATTTTGGCGATTAATCGTGGAAAAAATGAAGATTGCTTGAAAGTGAAAATTAATGTTAATGAAGAAGAATGTTTGAACATAATAAGAAAAGCAGTTATCAAGAAAAATTCAACGACAAAAGAAATTTTGGAAGAATGTATATTAGATAGTTTTGACAGACTTATTTTTCCTTCTCTAGAACGTGAAGCACGTGGCGATTTAACAGATAGAGCAGATGAACAAGCAATTAAAATGTTCGAAGTAAATTTGCGTCCTTTGTTATTAGTTCCACCTTTGAAAGGTAAGGTAATTCTAGGTTTTGACCCGGCATATCGCACAGGTTGCAAAATTGCTGTCATCGATGAATGCGGGCAATGTTTGGCGACAACTGTTGTGTATCCAACTCCTCCGCAAAATAAAATTGAGGAAAGTAAAGCAAAATTAAAGGAACTTATTGAAAAATATAATGTTGATGTAATTGCAATTGGAAATGGAACAGCAAGCAAAGAAAGTGAAATTTTTGTTGCATCACTCATAAAAGAACTGGACAAACCTGTAAGTTATGCAATGGTTAACGAGGCGGGAGCATCAGTTTACAGCGCAAGCAAACTCGGAGCTCAAGAATTCCCAGATTTTGACGTTTCATTAAGAAGCGCTGTTAGCATTGCAAGACGTCTTCAAGACCCTCTTGCAGAATTAATAAAAATTGATGTTAAGAGCATTGGGGTTGGTCAATATCAACATGATATGCCACAAAATAGATTAACCGAAGTTCTAAACGGCGTTGTTGAAGATTGCGTAAACAGTGTGGGCGTTGACCTTAACACCGCTTCTCCAAGTTTATTGTCTTTTGTTTCTGGGTTAAACAGCGGGATTGCAAAAAGCATTTGTGAGTACAGAACAAAAATAAAGAAATTTGAAAACAGAAAACAATTGCTTGAAGTTCCAAAACTAGGACAAAAAGCTTATGAACAATGCGCAGGATTTTTGAGAATTGTTGATGGAAAAACAATTTTTGATAACACTTCCGTCCACCCAGAAAGTTATGATGCAACAAAAAAACTCTTGGAACTTTTCAATTTCACTGAAGAAGATGTTAGAAATGGAAAAATCTCAGAATTGCCTTCTTTAATAAAAGCAAAAGGAGAAAAAAATGTTGCACAAAGCTTGAATATTGGTGAAATAACTCTTACAGATATAGTAAATGAATTATTGAAACCGGGGCGAGATATTCGTGATGACCTTCCAAAACCGGTTCTTAGAAGTGACATTTTAAGTCTTGAAGATTTACAAGTTGGAATGATACTAGACGGCGTGGTTCGAAATGTCATAGATTTTGGTGCCTTTGTTGATATAGGCGTCCATCAAGACGGACTTGTTCATATTTCACAGATTTCAAAAAATTATGTGAAAGTTCCAAGTGATGTTTTGAAAGTAGGTGACCAAGTTAAAGTTAAGGTCATTGGAGTAGATGTCCCTAAAAAAAGAATTCAACTTAGCATAAAAGATGTTGAGAAATAATAGCTTTATGGAAAATTTAGTAAAAGAGTTATGGACTAAAGAAGATGTCTCATTTTTTCAAGAATTTTTAAAAACTCAAAGTAAAGGCAAAGATAAATCTATGTGGGAACAACGAATTGTCAACACAAAATTGCCTTGTCTTGCAATTCCTTCTTCTAAAATTAAAGAAATTGTTTCGCAGATTTCAAAGGGTGATTTTTTGTCTTTCTTAAATTTGTGGATTTGGGAATATCATTCAAACACAACAATAAATGGCGGATTAATTTGCAAAATTAAAGATTTTAATTTGCAAAAACAATATCTAGACAAATATATAACACTTGCAGATAATTGGGCAACAATTGATTATTTAAAATTTAAATTTACAAAAGATAATAAAGCAAAATTTATTGAATATGCAAAACAACTTATTAAAAGTGAATATGCGTTTGGAAGAAGATTGGGACTTATTATTTGCTTGAAACTTTGCGGAGAAAATCAGTTTAGTGACGAAATTTTTCAAATTGCAAACAGTTTAAAAGAAGAAACAGATTATTATGTCAATATGGCAAATGCATGGCTTTTGGCCGAAATGTTCACAAAGAATCGTGAAAAGACACTTGTTTTTTTGAAAAATCATAACCTAAATAAGTTTACAATAAACAAAATGATTTCAAAATGTCGTGATAGTTTCCGTGTATCAAAATCAGATAAAGAATTTCTGCTTTCATTTAAACAAAAATAACAACACCAGTTTGTTGTTATTTTTTTATATATTATTCAGAAACATTACTAAACAATATACAAGTTTGTTGACTGGGCTCACTTTCACGTCGGCGATAAAAAGCAACGACACTGTGTTATTTTTCTTGATGCTTAGTTGGAGTCGCAAACATGTTTTCAAATTTTAACAAAAAAATTAAGCATTTCTGCTTAATTCTTCTAGTATGGTGCCGAAGGAGGGAAAAGAGCAGAGCGCGCGCCCAGTGGGCGATGAAGCGAATGCGATTTTCTGTGAGAAAGGGAGAATTTGAACGAAAGTGAAAAGGCGACCAATTTCGAACAGAGGCGTGAGAGCAAACATAGTTTGCGGTGCGAACCCTCGGGTTCGAGTCACTTTAGGTTTTTGTATTAAAAAAATTAAGCATTTCTGCTTAATTCTTCTAGTATGGTGCCGAAGGAGGGACTCGAACCCTCATGAGGTTGCCCTCGGCGGATTTTGAGTCCGCTCCGTCTACCATTCCAGCACTTCGGCATTTTCGCTTTATATTTGCAAAAAAGAATATATCATAATATAAATATTTTTGCAAGCATTTTTTGTTTTTTTTAAATATGTTAATATAAATTTATAATATAACAGACACTAAATATTATTAAAATTGTTAATTATTAGCATAATCGATATTTTGCGACCATAAAATAAACTATCACTCTTGGAGGTTTTATATGGAAAATTATGGTCTATATGAAGATATTGCTAAAAGAACCGGGGGAGATATTTATGTTGGTGTTGTTGGACCAGTTAGGTGCGGAAAGTCAACTTTTATAACTCAGTTCATGCAAAATCTTGTTGTGCCAAACATTACAGACAAAAATATTAAAGAAAGAACAATTGATGAGCTCCCACAAAGTGCGGATGGAAAAACAATTATGACAACGCAACCACGGTTTATTCCAAGCAAGGCAGCGTCAATTCGTGTTGGTGAAAATGTTGACATGAATGTTCGTATGATTGATTGTGTTGGATATTTGATTGACGGTGCAATTGGTCATGAAGAAGGAGACAGAAAACGACTTGTAAAAACTCCTTGGTCGGACGAAGAAATGCCTTTTGAAGAGGCGGCGGAACTTGGAACAAAAAAAGTTATTGATGAACACTCAACAATTGGAATTGTTCTTACAACTGACGGAAGCATTTCGGAAATTCCTCGTTCAAGTTATATTGAGGCTGAAGAGAGAGTTGTTAGAGAACTGTCGGAACAAGGGAAACCTTTTGTTGTTGTTTTAAACACAAAAAATCCAAAGTCTGATGATGCAAAGAAACTTTCAAAATCTCTTGAAGCGAAATATGGTGTTCCTGTTTTGGCGATTGACGTGTTGAAACTTAATCAAAACAACATCGACGACATTTTTGAAAAAATACTCTTGGAATTTCCTATTAAATCATTAAAAGTTAAAATGCCACAATGGATGCAGGCGTTGCCATATTCTCACCCTATAATTCAAAATGTAATTGCTGAGATAAAGAAATTTGGCGAGAATGCAAACAAAATTGGACAAATTGATAAAACTAATGTCGCTTTCCTTGACAGTGAGGACTTTGAACCAGTTGTTGTTTCATCAATTAAAATGGGTGAAGGAAAAATTTATTTTGAAATCACTCCAAAACAGGGCCTTTTCTACCGAGTTCTTTCTGAACAATGTGGAATTGACGTGTCCGATGATTTCAAACTTATCTCATATATTAAACAACTTGCTCATGCAAAAGTCGAATATGACAAAATAAAAGTTGCACTTCAAGACGTGAAAGAGAAAGGATATGGAATTGTAATGCCTAACGCGGAAGATATGAGCCTTGAAGACCCAGAAATTGTTAAACAAGGTTCAAAATTTGGCGTCAAGCTTAAAGCATCTGCCCCTAGTTTGCATATTATGAGTGTTGACATTGAAACGGAAGTAAATCCGATAGTTGGCAGTCAGGCACAAAGCGAAGAACTTGTTAAATATCTGATGAGCGAGTTTGAGCAAAATCCAAAGGCAATTTGGGAGACGAACATGTTCGGAAAGAGCTTGAGTTCACTTGTTAACGAAGGAATCAATTCAAAGATTACTTTGATGCCAATTGAGGCGCAAAGAAAAATGAGAAAAACGCTTGGAAGAATAATTAATGAAGGAAAAGGTGGAATTATTTGTATACTGTTATAAAAAAAGAAAGACAGAGCGACAGCTCTGTTTTTTTTATTAAAAGATTTTGTTTATTTCTTCAATTATGGTATATATTAATTTAAAGAGGCAAACAAATGAAAAATTTAAAAACAATATGTTTTAGTTTTTTGTTTATTATAGTGGCACTTTGCGCGTGCCTTTTTGTCTGTCCAATTGACTCAGTTTCTGCCGAATCTTTGTCTCTTTCAGGAAAAGGAACAAGTGCAGAGCCATATTTAATTCAAAGTATTGATGACTTGGAATTTTTCAGGACAGCAGTAAACAACAGTGTTCCTGCTGAAACTGGGAAAATTGAATATGCTAGTGCTGTCTATTCACTTCAAAATTCTCTAAATCTTGAGGGCATAGATTGGACGCCTATTGGGACAAATACAAATCCATTCATGGGTACATTTAAAGGCGACGGGAAATCGATAACAAATATAAAAATTTCGCAACACTATAGTGAAATTGGTTTGTTTGGCTATATAAAAGGTGCAACAATTTGTGATCTTGGAGTCGAAATTGAAATTGTATTGAAAGATAATACAATTTTTGAAGACGGAGTTGACAAAAATGAAAGCACGCAAGAAACAGTGAAGGTTGGCGGAATTGCGGGGGTTGCAACAGAAAACAGTGAAATTTTTGCGTCCTACGCAAAGGTTTCGCTGTCCGCTGACCGCAAACAAAGGCTTGATGTTGAAGCAGTTCAAGAATATTTCCAAGCTGTTGACGGTTCAGAAGAAACAGTTGATTTAAAAACAACAAAAATTTATCAAACATACAAATATATGGGTGAAATAACTTTTGGTGGACTTGTTGGGCAATCGTTAGAATCTAGCATTCATGATTGTTATGCTATTCCAGAAATAACGATTCTTCAAGAAGGTTCAAATTCTGTCTCTTCACGATTTGGTGGAGCGGTTGGAGCAGTTAAAGATGGAGAAATTTTGAGAGTTTACGTTGCTCCGACTGAGAAATTTGTGCTTGCAATTCAACAGAAAAATGGAATTTTGACAGCAATTGAATCTATTAATATGCCTATAAAAATTAATTCACTTAAATCAGATGAAATTGTATTTGGCGGGGTTGTGGGATTCGCTGAAGGAAATAACTTGGAAATTAATAATATTATGTTTGCAAGCATGATGGCATCGTTTTCGGAACCAAAAATTTTGCGTGGCGGAATTGTTGGAAAAATTTCAGAAAATTCAACTTTGTTTCCAAAAGAAATTCAATATGGAAAATATTTAAGTATTAACAACGGAAGTTTGAATGTTCTTGCTTTCCAAAGTGTGATTGGAAATGCAAATGATGTTGGATATACTATAAACACAACACTTTCCCAAATCTCCGCAATGCCAACTCAATCGGTTTTTAATTCATGGAGTTGGAATGAGTTCAGACCTTGGGATTTTGAGGGTGTTTGGAAAGAAAGTTCAATAATTTCTTCAATGGGATATTATTTCCCAGCGCTCCAAAATTTTGCATCATTTAAAATCTCAATTGAAGGAAGCAAAGGAATAGTCTCTTTTTCAATAACAAATTCATATCTAAGTGGTTATTACACTCTTGAACTTGAAGGTCAAGGCAATTTGAAATCCTATGAATATAGCGCAGGACAGCAAGTAAAAATAATTGCAAAATTTTATAGTGAAGAAGGAAATCCACTTAGAGATTTTAAAAATTATTTCAAGTTTACAAACTGGTTGTTCGGTGAAAATTTAATTGCAACGTTAGATTATGACGGCGGAAGCGTTTGTTCTTCACCATACACAGTTTCGCTTGACCCAGAAAATGGCACAACAACTCTTTCGTTTGTTGCTTCGTCACAAACTGAAGGAAAATATGATATAAAAATCAAGGGAAATCCTGTAACATTAAAAATAAATTTCATTGACGAATTAACCGATTTATCAAAATCAGGAATTGGTTCAGTAACAAGGAAGATTGGAAATGAAATTATTAATGAAGAAGATAACTTCACATTCGTAATTGATGAATATGTTAACGATTCTGAAACACAATTAACAGCAAATAATTCCAGAACTGGTGAATATATTTTTGCTGGTAAATGGCAAGATAAAAACAAAGAAAGTTTAAAATCTTCAAAATCCAGCATAGTTATCAAACTTGACAATGAAAAACAAAAATCATCTTCAACAAAATATTACTATCCAACCGTTGTTTCCACGTCGGAAGGACTTGTTGCAGAAATTAACGTATATTTTTCTAATAACACAATCCCATTAAATGTAAAAATTTCGGGAAAAGGTGGAATAAAATTAAACGAAGGTGACCTTCTCGACTCAAATTATCCAAGATATGTTATTTCGGGAAAATCAGTTTCATTTGAAGCAATTCCTGAAGATGGTTTTGAATTTGATGGGTGGTATGTTGAGGGAACAAAGGTTTCTGGTGAACTGAACTATCAAAAAGATAATATAACAAGCGAATTTAACTTGGAAGCAAGATTCACAGAAATCGACAAAGACAATGGCGGATTGCAAGCATGGGCGATTGCACTTATTGTTGTTGCTCCAATAACAGTTGCAGGAATTGTTGTGCTTGTAATTTTGAAAATTAAACGAAATTCACGAAGTGGATATAGGAAAAATTTCAAATTTTAGAAAATTTTGACAAATTTTAAAAAAAAGTATAAATTTATTTGGAAAATTAAAGTTAGTATGATAAATTATAGTTATCAAATGGTTGGGAATAAAAAGAAATTTTTGACGCAACCTAAGTTATAAAGATTTTTCGGAGGTGAAAAATGTTTCAATTAGCGAATGCAATTATGAGAATGTCCGCTGGATTTATGGGGAGTGATTCCTTTTGGCAATCTTGGTATCCAGATGCTGATCCAGCAAAGATTGCAGAATTAGAATCTCAATATGGTTGGGTCGAAAGTATATACAGTGGCATAATGACAATTTTGGTTCCAATTTTGGCAATAGTTTCTGCGGCAGGAATTATTTGGGCGATTGTTCTTGGTGTTAACATGGCAAGAGCAGATTCGACTGACAAACGTGAAGAAGCAAAGAAAAGATTGATTGGACTTGTTGTTGGTATTGTAATTATGGTTGTATTAATTATATTCTTCACAACATTGTTCCCAGTTATTTTAAGATCTTTAATTAAATTTTAATTTTTAAAACTCGGCAAAAGCCGAGTTTTTTAATTAAATGCAAAAATTTCAAAAAAAATAGATAAATTTTAAGAAAAATAGCAAATTTTGTTTGTTATTTTTTTTTTTTTGATATGCTCGTCTTAAGGAGGAATTTAAATTATGTCTAAAATAATGAATTTTTTAAATTCAATTGCCATGAAATTTATGGGGGCTGTTGACGTTTCCCAAAGTGATGTCACATTTTGGGAGTCATATTTCACAACGGGCGAAAGTGGAAGACTTGATGATAAAACGTTAAGATATCTTCAAAGTAAGTATGGCTGGGTCAAAACAATTATTAATAGTATAAACACAATTCTTGTTCCAATTTTGGCAATAGTTGCTGCAGCGGGAATTATTTGGGCAATTGTTCTTGGCGTTAACATGGCAAGAGCAGACTCAACTGACAAACGTGAAGAATGTAAAAAAAGACTGATATTTTTAATTATCGGAATAGTAGTTCTTGTTGTTCTCATTATTTTCTTCACAACATTGTTCCCATTAATCATCAAGTCAACTGTTGGAATCTCAGCAACAGTGCCTGAAACTTGGACAGACCCAGGCGGAACAGTTTCACGTCCATAATAAAGATTCGGTTATTGCCGAATTTTTTATTGCTCAAAAGTATTTTGAATTTTTAAATAAAGATAATATAATAATCATATTAATGGAGGGCATAATGAAGGAGAAAAGCAAATTTAGAAAATTTTTGCCATTAATTCTTATTGTCGGAATTTTTGTTGTTGCTGTTTTGGTCGGAGGATTTACTCGCGATGATGGTTTCAAATTTGATATTGGACTTATAACAAACACAGTAACCATTGTTATACTTGCTGTTGGCTATGGGCTTTTGATTTTATATTGGTTATCGAAAGT
>JAEDFV010000027.1 GCA_016297845.1 Clostridia bacterium | reverse complement strand
CTTCTAATAAACGAATTCCCTTTGAAAAAAGATTTTCTATTTCTCGAAGATTTTTTTCATTTTTGAAATAGCCAACTATGCTCTCAGCAACAATGTCGCCTATATCTCGAACATTCATTAGTTCATCAAAACTTGCCAATTTTATTTTTTCAAAAGACTTGAAATTTTTTACAAGGTCTTTTGCTGTTTTGAGCCCAACATTTTTTATTCCAAGCGCATAAATAAATGACGAAATTGTAACATTTTTACTGTTTTCTATTGATTTAATTAACTTGTTTGCTTTTGTTTCTTTGAATTTTTCAAGATTCAAAAGGTCTTCATATTTCAATTCATAAATATCTGAAATCTTTCTTAAACCAAGTTTTTCATAGAGAAGTTTTATTGTCTTTTCACTAAGACCATCAATGTTCATTGCTTCTTTGCTACAAAAATGAGTTATTGAATCAATTATCTGCTCTTGACAGTCAACGTTTGTACAAAATAGGTTTGCCCCTATTTCACTGAGCTCTCCGCCACAGCAAGGACATGTTGTAGGCGGAATAATTTCTTTTGAATTTGGCAACTCTTGGGCAAGTCCCAAAATTTCTGGAATAACTTCATTGCTACGTCTGACAAAAACACGACTCCCAATCTTGACATTTTTTCTTTTTATATCTCCCATATTGTTGAGAGTTGCACGCGAGACTTTCGCCCCTCCTAAAACAGTTGGTTCAACCTGGGCGATAGGAGTCAATTTTCCTGTTCTTCCAACTTGCCAAACGACAGCGTTTAAAATTGTTGAAATTTCTTCTGGTTCATATTTATATGCAATTGCCCACTTTGGAAATTTTGATGTGTAGCCAATTTCTTCTCGTGGAGCAATTTCATTAAGTTTAATGACAATTCCGTCCATAAGAATGTCCAGTGAACTTTTTATTTCACCAACTTTTTTAATTTCATTAATTATTTCATCAGCCGATTTGCATATCCTTAGGAAATTAGAAGTTTTAAATCCATTTTTAACTAGAAATTCATTTTCTTCTTCCTGTGTATTAAATTTTTTCCCTTCAATATAATTTATTGAATATGCAAACAAGTCCAAATTACGTTTTGCTGTTTCCTTCGGATTTAAATTTCTAATTGCCCCAGCAACAGCATTCCTTGCATTCTTTAGAGGTTCACTTGCAATTTTGTTATATTTTTCCAAGTTGGAAAGCGTTATCATCCCCTCACCTTGAACAATAAGTTTTCCTTTAAATGGGATTTTAAGAGGAATTGACTTAATTGTTTTTGCCTGTTCGCTAACATCTTCTCCAACTCTTCCATTGCCTCTTGTCCCTGCTCGTACAAAGAGTCCATTGTTATATTCAACAACAATAGAAAGCCCATCAAATTTATATTCAACACTGAAAGTAGATGATGGAAATTCCTTTTTAATTTCGTCAACCCAAGAAACAATCCCCTCATAGGTTTGAGATTTGTCCAAACTGTAAAGAGGAACCTCATGTACAAATTTATTAAAACCTTCAAGGGTTTCTCCTCCTACACGTTGTGTGGGAGATGCTGGGAGAATGGTTCCCGTTTCTTTTTCAAGAGCAACAAGTTCATCATACAATTTGTCATATTCCGAATCAGAAATTGTTGGATTATCAAGAACATAATAGTTCTTTACATGGACATTGAGTTCATCAACAAGTTCTTCCATTCTTTTAATTTTATCCATTAAATAACCCCCGTCATAAAAAGAATAACCAAGACAATTAACAATAAAAATGAACCATATATCATAATGTCAAGAATACGTTTGCCGTCTTTTTCCGTTTTTCTTTCATCTTCAATTATTGTTCCGCTTATATATTTTTTCTTTTTAGGCTTGATTTCGCTTATATACTCTGAATCATTAAATACATATTCAGTTTCAGTATCAGCTTCTTTTGTTAAACCTTCTTTCTTTGGTTTTTCATGACTTTGTGAAGTTTTGTTAACTTTCTCTTTCTTTACATTAACCCTTGTGCAATTTTCATTTTTTTGTTTTTCAAAATTTTTATTTGCAGATTTCTGATTTTCATGTTTTTCTTCTTTTTCTTGTTTTTTAAGATACTCACTTAAAATAGCAAACGCTTCGTTAATTTCTCTGGTCTTTTCTTCAGCAAAAGAAATACTACCCTTGTAACAATCAGGGTGGTACTTCTTCAATAAATTATTGCGCGCATTTTTAACTTCTTCGAGATTTGCGTTTGTTGGAAGCCCTAAAACCTTAAAGTATTGTTTCATTAAGAGTAGTATATCATATTAAAATAAAATTTACAATTCTATATTATATTTTTGTTAAATTTATTTGCTCTCATTTGCATTTTCTACAGCATGAGTTCTTCGTCTTTTTGGAACTGACATATCAATTCGACCCATAGAATAAATAGCATAG
>JAEDFV010000018.1 GCA_016297845.1 Clostridia bacterium | reverse complement strand
TTGAAGTTTTTCTTTAACCTTTTCCAAAATCAAAACACGTTTTTTCTTTGTCTCTCCGTCTAAATCTTTAAATTTTGACGCAACAGTTCCCTCTCTTTTTGAATAAGGGAAAACGTGAATTGATGAAAATTTCACCTTTTTGACAAAATTTATTGTTTCTTTGAAATCTTCTTCTGTTTCACCAGGAAATCCAACAATCACATCTGTTGTTATTGATGGATTAACAAATATTTTTCTAAGTGACATAACAGTTTGATAGAATTGTTCTGTTGTGTAGTGTCTGTTCATCATCTTAAGAACACTGTCACTTCCGCTTTGAAGAGAAAGATGAAAATGTGGACATAGATTTTTCATTTCGCTTGCAATATCCAAAAATTCTTCGTTAATGACACCTTGTTCAAGAGAGCCAAGTCGAATTCTTATGTTATAGTCTCCAAGCATTTTAAGCAATTTTCCAAGGGCAGGTTTCCCATCAATTTTATAATCGGATATATCTATCCCTGTCAAAACAATTTCCTTTGCAGTGTCTTGTAAAATTTCAATTTCATTCAAAATTTCAACAACATTTCTCGACCTGCTTCGTCCTCTTAAGTAAGGTATTATACAATATGAACAAAAATTGTTACACCCATCTTGAATTTTTATATAAGCACGAGTTTTTGATGGCTTTGAAATATAAGTTTCATTATACTCTTTTGGAAGAGTATCAACTTCAATCTTTTGTTGTCTTCTTTTTTTATCAATTTGGTCAATAATTTTTAGTTTGTTTGCCACTCCACTTACAAATGTAACATTTTTATTTTTCAAAAACTTTGGCGCATCTTTTTGACTTGCACAACCACAAACATAAATTTTTGCGTCTGGATTCAATTTGTTAATCTTTGCTAAAACTTGTCGTGATTTCTTTTCTGCTTCGTTTGTTACGGCACAAGTGTTAACGATATAAACATCTGCCTTTTCAAGTTCAGACGAAACTTCATATCCCTTCTTAACAAGTCCAAGAGCGATTGAATCACTTTCATATTGATTTACTTTACATCCGAGTGTGTGTATAACAACTTTCATGTGAGTAGTTTAAACTTTTTGTCTAAAAATGTCAATTCTTTGAACAATGTTGACAAACACTAAGAAAGTATATATAATTAAATTATGAAACTAAACGCATTTTTTAAAAATGGTCGTGATGCAATTTCAGGAAAAGATAATAGAGAGGCTATAACACTAAAACGTGCAACAAACATTGACGAATTAAATCAACTGGCAAACAGTGGTGTTTTTAGGTGTGCCAGACCTTTAATTGTTAATCTAGTTGATTACATGCAAAACGGCAAGCGTTGCATAAAATTTTTGACAATGGAAAACTGCGGAATGGGTTTTGTTGAAAATGTTTGGCAAAGTCTTGAAATTGAGCAACGCGGAAAATTGGTTTTAATGGCAGCTGAAAATTTTGCAAAATATTTTAATGTAGAAGACAAACTCACAACAATTGGCTTTTTTACTGAACTTAACAAAAGTCTATCTGGCGGAGTTTATGGAGAAGCATTAACAAGACCAGAAAATTGCAAAGTAATTATGAGTTTGGAAGGACTTGAGAAAAGAAGCGGAATAAGCAATCTTATGACTCTCGCCCATGAAATACAGCATGTTATAGATCGAATTTTTGAACCAAACATTCCTTCTTATTTTTGGAATAATTTGGGCACAGAATTTAACCAATATATCAGCACTTATATTAAAGATGCAAACGTAAAAGAAAAAATTTTATATGGCCTGTATTATTTAAATCCAATTGAAAAAAGAGCACGTAACTATTCTGATTTTATAGGCTATCATTTTGTTCAAGAGTTTAATGACAATCTTTCAGACGAAGAAAAGTTCAATTCAAAAAATGAAATTGAATTTAACAAAAATCTTGAAAATCGAATTGAAAACTATTTAAACCTAAATGAGGAACAAATTGAAGAAATATATGTATTTAATGAAATGTTGATGCATCCAGAGCAATACAGATTCACAGACATCAATGATTTAGATAATAGGGTCACAAACAGTTTAAGAAAATTCTTCACATATGACCAACGAAACAACTATGATTACAGCTTTTAATAAAAAAACTAGGATAATCCTAGTTTTTTGTTTTATTTAAATATGCGCTATATTTTGTGTACGATTTTTCACTGTTTAGTTTTTCAAGTTCTTGAACCAGCTGTGCAGATTTTTTATCAAGCGATTTCGGCAATTCAACTTTTACTGTTACAATCAAGTCTCCATAAGAGTTTTTATTCAAAACTTTCACTCCCTTGCCCTTAAGTCGCATAATGGTTCCGCTTTGAGTAAGAGGTTTTATTTCAAGGTCATATTTCCCATTTAAGGTTGGAATTGAAATTTTTCCACCCAACAAAGCAGTTGTGAAAGGAATATATAATTCAAGATTTAAGTCAAATCCGTTTCTAACAAGGACACTATGTGGAATAACATGAATATATATTCTCAAATCTCCAGAAACACCTTCCCTAAGAGGTGCATTTCCTTCGCCCCTCATAGTAATTGTTTGTCCATCATTAATTCCCGCAGGAATTTTTATTTTTATTGTTTTAACAACTTTCTTGTAACCTTTTCCGCCACATTCTGAACAGTTTTCTTTTACTATTCTGCCTGTCCCTCCGCATGCTTTGCATGGACCATCTTGAATTGTAGTTCCGAAAAGTGTTTGTTGAGTGTAACGAACACGACCAGTTCCATGACAAGTTGAACAAGTTGTAAATTCCTTTCCGTTTTTTGCACCTGTTCCCTTGCAGGAAAGACATTTTTCTATTCTCGAAATTGTTATATCTTTTTCAACTCCAAAAACGGCTTCTTCAAAAGAAAGATTCATCTGAAGTTCGATGTCATCTCCCCTTTCAATTGTTTTTCCTCTTCCACCAAATGCTCCAAAAAGGTCATTAAAAATATCGCCAAATCCACCAAAACCTTCAGAAAATCCGCCCGACGAAAATCCACCATTTCCGCCAAAGAAATCACCAAAGTTAGGTTGACCTTCTGCCGTTCCAAATTGGTCATAATTTGAACGTTTTTTCTCATCACCTAGAACTTCATATGCTTCATTAATTTCTTTAAATTTTTCCGCTGCTTCTTTGTTGTCTTTGTTCAAGTCGGGATGATACTTTTTTGCAAGACGACGATACGCCGACTTAATGTCGTCGGCGCTCGCATTCTTATCAACTCCCAATGTATCATAGTAATTTTTATTTGCCATTTGTCACCTTAGTTATAAATCCTAATCAATTATAACTTCATCAGGATTATCATTATTGTTGTTTTCCCCACTTGTATTTCCATTCGCGTCAGTTCCGTTTGCACCAGCACTTGCACTTTGATACATCTTTGTGAAAACATCGTTCGAAACTTTTGTAAGGTCTTCTAAACCTTTTTTAACAGTGTCAAGGTCATCACTTTCGAAATCTTTCTTTGCTTTTTCAATTGCTGTTTCCAAAGATTTTTTGTCTTCTTCAGAAAGTTTGTCTCCATTGTCTTTCAACATTTTTTCAAGTTGATAAACCATTTGGTCTGCTTGATTTTTTGTGTCAATGAATTCTTTACGCTTTTTATCTTCTTCAGCGTGAGCTTCAGCTTCTTTTATTGCTTTGTTAATTTCTTCTTCAGAAAGATTTGAAGATGCTGTTATAGTAATTTTTTGTTCTTTGTTTGTCCCCAAATCTTTTGCTGAAACGCTAACAATTCCGTTTGCATCAATATCAAATGTAACTTCAATTTGTGGAACACCACGTGGTGCTGGTGGAATATCTGTTAATTGGAAACGCCCAAGAGATTTATTTTGTGCTGCAAATTCTCTTTCACCTTGAAGAACATGGATATCAACTCCTGGTTGATTATCTGTTGCTGTTGAGAAAATTTGAGATTTCTTTGTTGGGATTGTTGTGTTTCTGTTAATTAATTTTGTGAAAACACCGCCCAATGTTTCAATTCCGAGCGAAAGTGGTGTTACATCAAGAAGAAGAACATCTTTTACATCTCCCCCAAGAACACCTGCTTGGATAGCAGCACCAACAGCAACACATTCATCTGGGTTTATGCCTTTGTATGGTTCTTTTCCAGTTTGATTTTTAACAGCTTCAAATACAGCAGGAATTCTTGTTGAACCACCAACCAAGATAACTTTATTAATGTCAGAATATGAAACTTTTGCATCTTGCATAGCTTTCTTTGTGCAAGTAATTGTTCTTTCAATCAAATCACTTGTCATGCTATCAAATTTTGCACGTGTAAGGTCATATTCAAGGTGTTTTGGACCTGTTGCATCAGCAGTTATGAATGGAAGACTGATTGTTGTTTTTGTTGAAGCAGAAAGGTCAATTTTTGCTTTTTCAGCTGCTTCTTTAAGTCTTTGCATTGCAAGTTTATCTTTTGAAAGGTCGATTCCTTCTTTTGTTTTAAATTCTTCAACAAGAAGATTGATAATCTTATTATCAAAATCATCACCACCAAGATGAGTGTCACCGTTTGTTGAAAGAACTTCAAAAACTCCATCTCCTATTTCAAGAATTGAAACATCGAATGTTCCGCCACCCAAATCATAAACTAATATTTTTTGGTTTTTGTTTTCACCCTTATCAAGACCATATGCAAGTGATGCAGCAGTTGGTTCATTTATTATTCTCAAAACTTCAAGCCCAGCAATTTTACCTGCATCTTTTGTTGCTTGACGTTGGCTGTCGTTAAAGTAAGCAGGAACTGTAATAACCGCTTGTGTAACTTTTTCGCCAAGATAACTCTCTGCATCAGCTTTAAGTTTTGAAAGAATCATTGCTGAAATTTCAGGTGCAGTGTATGCTTTTCCGCCAAGAGTAACTTTATGGTCAGTTCCCATTTCTCTTTTAATAGACGAAATTGTGTTTTCATGGTTTGCAACTGCTTGACGTTTTGCAACTTGTCCAACAAGTCTTTCACCGTCTTTATTAATTGCAACAACCGAAGGGGTTGTTCTGTCGCCTTCTGCATTTGGGATAACTGTAGGTTGTCCGCCTTCCATAACAGCGACACATGAATTTGTTGTTCCTAAATCAATTCCTATAATTTTACTCATAAATTTAAATCTCCTTTTTATTTTCTAATTTATTTATTATTACTTGGGAATATCGTATAACTCTGTCCCCAATTTTATAACCAGCTTGAAAAGTGTCAGTTATAACTCCATCTTCAAGCGAATTATCGGTTTTTACTGCAATAACGTTGTGCAAACTTGGATTAAAATGCTGTCCTGAAGCCTCAATTTCTTCAATTCCAAGCGCCTTGAGAGAATTTGTGAATTCTTTGTCAATAAGTTCAATTCCTTCAAGTGTTTTTTCATCTGTTATCATTTGTTTTGCTTTTTTTATTGCATCAAGCGATGGCAAAAATTTAGTTACAGCATCAATTATTCCATCATTTCGCGCAGTTCGAACAATGTCAGACGAACGTTTTCGATAGTTATCAAATTCCGCTTGTATTCGTTGCGCCAATTCTAGGTACTCATTTTTTTCATCTGCACACCCACATTCACATTCTTTGTCGCAGTCACATTCCTGACATGTGCATTTTTTTTCTTTGTCTAAATCTTTTTCGCAATTTTTACTCATTTCTTATCCTCCAACATATCAATGTTTTCAAGTTCATTTGTTAAAAACTTAATCGCAGATGCAATCAACATATAATCCATTCTTTCTGGGCCAAGAACTCCTATTGACCCAACATGCTTTCCTGAAATAACAAGAGGTGCTTTGACAACTGCAACTCCTCCAAATTCTTCGTTTTCATCTGAGAAACCAAACGAAAGGTCATCATTATCTGTTTCCAAGATAGTTTCCAGTTTTTCTTCGTCTTCAAGAATTTCATAGGTCTTTTTTGCTACATTAACTTCCTTTTCTTCTTTGCTTTCCAGAAGTTTAACGTTTCCTTTAACCCCAACAGTTCTTTTTTCTGAAAGTTGCTTAAGCCCATCAATTAAACTTCCAACCAAAAGTTTGTAATCTGAAACTTCTTTGTTAATCTCTTTTTCAACATTTAAAATGTTTTCTGCAAGATATCCAATAGTTTGACCATAAAACTTTTTGGTAAGCAAACGACCAGCATCTTCACAAGATTTTACATTGGCAGAAGTTTTTATTGTGCTGTTAACAAACCCGCTAGGCGTTTTTATTAAAAGCAATGCACTTTCACCAACAAGCGGAACAATCTTTATTTCTTCAATAACAAGATTGTTAAAACTGTTCATCATGACCACTGTTGGACAATTTGTTGTCTCGCTTATAACTTTTGCAAGTTCTGAAACAAGTTCCGAGATTGATTTTGTTCTTTCGCTCAAAATTTCTCCAACTCTTTCAATTTTTGCAGGTTCAAGTTTGAAATCTTTCAGTAACCATTCAACATAGTATCTGTAACCTTCGCTTGTTGGAATCCTTCCACTTGAAGTATGAAGTTGTTTCAAAAAACCCATTGCTTCCAAAGCGTTAAGTTCAACCCTTAAAGTGGCACTTGATAAATTTTTAAGATGTCGTTCTTTCACACTGCTACTTGTAATTGGACTTGCTTCTTTGATGTAGTCTTCAACAGTTGCAATCAAAATTTCATGTTTTCGCTCACTGAGTTTCAAGCCTCATCTCCTTTTAACAAAGTTATTATATGCAATTAAATTTTAATTATTGCTAGCACTCTTGTTTTTAGATTGCTAGCAATATTATAGCATTAAAAAAAAACTTGTCAACTAAATTATGCCAAGTTTTTTAAAATTTTTTTATTTTTTTGTCACATGCTTCGGTCATTGTTTTTTTGTGCATCATTCAAAACATTTCCGTCTTCATCTTCTTTATAAAAACAATTATATTTGAAAATTTCCGTTCCATCTTCTTTTGTTTCAATTGGGTCAAAAGCATGTTTATACACTTTCCCTTTTTCATCAGCAGTTGGGAAAAGGGCTTTTCCACACTCAGGGCAAACTCTCCATGGCCCCTTAAGAATTTTTGAATTGTTTATTTTTTTAGGTTCTAAGTTTTTACATTCGTTTTTCATATTTCACCCAAAATTAAAAATCTAATTCTTTTTGCTCTTTTTTTGTTAAGTTTTCTTTTCCGATTTTTCTTCTATCAGATTTTACGCCGATTTCCTTTTCTTCTTCAATTGGCAAAAGTGTGTTTGGGTCAATTTTTTCTTTCTTTTCTTTTTTATTTACTGGTTTTCCATTTATATACATAATAACTCTCCTTTTTTTCTTTCTATATTATAAATATAAAAGTCATTTTTGTCAATATTTAAAATTTTTATAATCAAAAGAAACAATAGAAAATTTTTGCTAAAACATTTTCAAACAACACAAACTCCATAAGTTTAGTTTTTTGCTTCTTTTGAAAGAAATTCACAAAAACGAAAATGCCTTTTCGCCCTAACAAACTTCTTCAATTCACTTTTTCTTCAAAATAACTATTTCCACCTCAAAGTTGCCAAAAATTTAATCAAAATTTGTTGTTTTATTCTGCTTTAAATGTGACAGAAACAACAACCTCTCCTGCCGGCATTATAAACTTATTATCCAAAGAAACGGTAATTGACTCTTCGTTATGTTTTACTGTTACCTTATCAACAACAAATCCTGTGTCGGGATTTATTAATATTTCAACAACATCATTAACTTGTGCACTTGTTGCAACATCGAAAGCACCATTTTCAGTCTCAAGTTTTGTTATTGAATAATCAATTTTTTTGAACGTAACTTTAACTGTTACATTCCCCGCTGGCATAACAAATTTGTTATCTGTAACTTCAACAAGGTTTTCACCACACTTAACAATGATTTCATCAACACAATAACCTTCTTGCGGTGTTATGATAATTGATATTTCTTCGCCGACAGTTCCTGTTGTCTTTGAAACCGAATAAGTTGTTTCAGATGTTTCAGTTTTGATTGTATATTGATATGGATTGAAAGTAACATTTATAATAACATTGCCTGCTGGCATCGTAAACGTATAGGTGTTGGCAAGTTCCCCATTTGTAATTGGTATTATCGTGTCATTTTGCATAACAACTGGAGAATCAAATGTATATCCATATTTTGGCAAAACTGTGAACGTCACAGTTTTGTTACATTCACTATTAGATTGTGCACTAATGTTTCCATAACTAGGGTTAGATATATTATTTGTTATCTTGTACTCAATAGGTTCAAATATCGCAGAAATATTATAATTTGAAGATATGTTTTCTAGAGAAATTTGTTGACTTTCTCCATCTGCAACTTTTATTTCAATTTCCTCGCCATTAACAAAAATTTTTGAAATTTTATATGTGTGATTTGGAGTTATAGTTACAACTTTTGTTTCTCCATAAAGCGCTGAAAATGTTTCAGTTATTGTCCCGTTTTCGTCTGCACTTGTTGAAACATTGTATGAAATCAACGAAAATTCAACATTAATTTTCACATTATCAAAAAGACGGTCTAATTTTACATATTGTCTGTCGCCAGCACCTGTTGTAACTTGAATTTCATTTTCTCCAACAAAAATTTTTGAAATTTTATAACCCTTTTCAGGGACAATAACTATTTCAACATCTGAATATTTTGTAATTGAAAAAGTACCATCAGAATTTTTACTTGCTTTATCGCCAACAATGTAAACTTGTCCATTATCAATTTCTCCAAAAGAAATTGTTTTTTTATCTGCGTTTGTAAGACCAAAAGAAAGACCAAGAGCAAGAACTAACAAAGCAAAAGGAACAATAAATAGAATTATGCACAAAATTTTATTATTTTTTAAAATCGACATAACTTTTCTCCTATGTTATTATCTCTAATTAGATAGATTATATCATAAAAAATATCATATAAAAAATGAAAAGGTTCTATTTTTTACATTTTTTGCAATTCCCTAAGCAGTTGTTACATTTTTTATTTTTAAGTCTTCCAACAAGACCTATAACAGCCAAAGAAATTGCAACAATTGCTATCAAAACGGCAATTCCATTCCCCACACCAATTAACTCGATTAGTTTGTAAAGATTGTAAATAAAGAATGAAAGCAAGTAGGCAATTGCGAGTTGTAATAAAATTGATATTAAAGTCCACTTCGTTCCAATTTCTTTTTTAAAAACAGAAATTGTAGCCAAACAAGGAGAATATAAAAGGCAAAAAACCATAAACGAAAGAGCGCTTGCAGGCGTGAATGAAACAACGGCCATTGGGTCAAGAATTGAGCGCATTGTTTGAGATTTTAGACTGTCTCCCATAACGTTAATTCCGTTGAACATTGCTATTGAACTCACTATAATTTCTTTTGCAACAAGCCCCGAAACAAGTGCCGAAACTGCTCCCCAATTTCCAAATCCAAGAGGAATGAAAATTGGAGCAATCCATGAACCAATTGAAGCAAGCATGCTTGTCCCACCCTGCGTTTTAACAAACTTGAAATCAAATGAAAAACTTTGAAAAACCCAAACTATGATATTGAGTGCAAAAATTATTGTTCCGATTCTTATTAAGAATAATTTGACATTCTCCCAAAGAATGTTGAACACACGTTTGAACGATGGAATTCTATATGCAGGAAACTCCAAAATAAAAGATTGTGATTTGCTTTTCAAAACCTTTTGTTCCAAAACAGAACTGAGAAGAACAGCAACCAAAACTCCAAGCATATATAATCCAAAAATTATAAATATATTGCTTGAGCCAAAAAATGCTCCTCCAATAACTGCATAAATAGGAAGTTTTGCAGAACAACTCATATAGGGAGTTAAAAGTGCAGTTTTGATTTTTGCATTTTTATCTTCCATATTTCGAGCAGTGAGAGATGCTGTTGTTGAACAACCAAACCCCATAAGAAGTGTGTAAACACTTTTCCCGCTTAATCCAATCTTTGCAAATATATCCTCAAACAAGAACGCAACCCTAGCAAGATATCCACTGTCTTCTATGAGTGACAAAAAGAAAAACAAAAGAATAACCTGAGGGAGAAAGGCAAGAACACACCCAACTCCACCAACAATTCCTGTTTCAACAAGGTCAATAACCCATGCCACATCGGTCACGCCTTTCACAAAACCGACAATTCTGCTTCCTATTACATTTTGGATAAGGTCTCTTAGTAATCCCGAAAGATATGAGCCAACCGAAAAAAAGGTTAGATAAAAAACAAGAAACAATATACAAAAGAAAATAGGTATTGCAAGATATTTATTCAAAAAAATCTTGTCAAGTTTTGAAGTTCCATAAGCTTTCGTAGAACTGACTTCGGTTTCAAAAAGTTTGGAAATTTCCTTAAATGTATTTGCATTAACTTCTAAGAAATCGTCACGATTTTTTGAAAATTCATTTTTGCTTTCACCAGTGTTTTTTTCTTTGAAAGATATTTTTGAAATATAATTTTTAAATTTTTTTATATCATTTTTGTTTGATGGATTTCCAATAAAAAATTTTATTCCTAGTTTTTTCAGAGCAATTTCTGATTCAAAAATTTTTTTCTGAAGTTCCTTATCTTTTTTTGGATTTTTAAATGTATTAACAAAAAGCACAACATCGTTGCTGATTTTTTTAAGTTGCATTGTCAAAAATAAGTTTCTTCTCAAATTGTTTATGTCACAAATATTAATAATTGGACATGAGGGATTTTTGAAAATATATTCACTTGCAACCTCTTCTTCAAAACTGAGCGGAGTCAATGAATATAAACCGGGAAGGTCAACAAGAACAAAATTTTTCTGTCCTGCAACAAAAGCTTTTTCTTTTTCACTGACAGTAACCCCATGCCAGTTTCCAACATGTTCATTGGATTTTGTTAGTGCGTTAAAAAGTGTTGTCTTCCCCGTATTAGGATTTCCAACAAGCAATAATTTGGGATTTATTTCCAAAGACTTAACTCTTTTAGAATTAGCTTTAAAAATTTTAAAAGGTTCAATTCTTCTTATATTCATTTTTCCCTCACAAAAATAAGTTCGCCCACACTTGAATGAAGCGACAAAGTGTATCCGCCAATTTGAATAAGAAAAGTTTTTTTAAGAGAAGAAATTCCAATAACACGCAAATAAGCACCAGGATAAAAACCAAGTTCACTCAATCGTCTTGCAACATTCTTATTAGATAAAGAAATTGACGTAATTATGTATTCATGAAATTTTAAACAATGATTTAAAGTCTTTTCATTCATATAGTAAATTTATGACGGTAAAAAAATAAAATGAAAATT
This sequence comes from Clostridia bacterium, assembly GCA_016297845.1. Lineage (GTDB taxonomy): Bacteria > Bacillota > Clostridia > Christensenellales > UBA1242 > UMGS687. The sequence goes on along the minus strand of JAEDFV010000018.1, from coordinate 1,232 downwards.
TATTATAAAAAACTTGTAAAATGATTTTTAATGTGTTAAATTATATCCAAATATAGAAAGAGGTAGAGATATGAAATGCATATATTGTGGATATTTTGATAGTAAAGTAATAGACTCAAGAGCAACTGATGAATCAAATTCAATTAGACGTCGTCGTGAATGCTTGAATTGCGGAAAAAGATTTACAACTTATGAAACAGTTGAAACAACTCCAATTCTTGTTATAAAAAATGATGGAAGCCGACAAACATTTGACAAAGAAAAAGTTAAAAAGGGAATTATAAAAGCCTGTGAAAAACGACCTGTCAGTTTGAGCCAAATTGAAGAAATAGTCTCCGACATTGAGAAAACTTTATCAAACTCGCTTAATCAAGAAGTAAAATCAAGTCAAATAGGCGAAATGATTATGGAAAGATTAAAAGAAATTGATGAGATTGCATATATAAGATTTGCTTGTGTATACAGAAAATTTGAAGACGTGTCGAATTTAATCAATTTCTTGCAAACATTATAAAAAAAATAACCCAACTGTTTAGTTTGGGTTTTTTTGTCAAAATTTGTGATTTTTTAATCTTTCTTAGCATATATAATTTGTAAAAGGAAGATAAAATTTGGAATCCTCATTTTTAGATTTGCGTTGTAAAGAAGTTGTTAATATAGTCGATGGAACACGCCTAGGGCACATTGTCGACATTGTTATCACGCTTTCAACCGGCCAAATCAGCGGAATTGTTGTCCCCGGGAACAAATCAATTTTTGGGTTTTTAAAAGGTGGAAATGACCTTTTTATTCCCTTTTCCCAAGTTTGTAAAATTGGCGAAGACACAATTCTTGTCGAACTTTATGGAGTTAACAATCCGATTACAACAACATATGATTTTCGTGCGCAAAACAAACAAATTGGAAACTAAGCCATTAACAAAATTGTAATAATCATAGGTCTTCTTTTTGTGCGTTTATAAATAAAGTTCGAAAGAACTTTTTTTATGTTTGCTTTTATTTCGCTAGGATTGAAAGAACTTAAATCTTGTTCTTTGAGCGCCTTTGAAATAACTGCTCTAGCATCTTGAGTAAATGCTTCAGACTCTTTTTCATACACAACGCCACGCGTTATAATAAATGGTTCAAATCCAGCTTCGCCAGAAAGTGAACTCATGTTGATTACTGCAACGCAGAAACCCTCTTCTGAAAGTTGCTTTCTTTCTTTCAAAACAGAACTTTCAAGGTCTCCA
>JAEDFV010000017.1 GCA_016297845.1 Clostridia bacterium | reverse complement strand
AGAAAAATTTGAAGAAAATGAATATCTAAGCGGAAAGAAGGTTGTTTTGACGGGAACTCTTGAAAATTTTTCGCGTTTGGAAGCAACAAAAATTTTGGAGAATAATGGAGCGATTGTTCTTTCAAGTGTTGGAAAATCTACAAATCTTGTCATTGCAGGAGAAAACGCAGGAAGTAAACTTAAGAAAGCGGAAAATCTTGGCATTGAAATAATAAATGAAGAAGAATTTTTAAAGATAATAAAAAAATAGTTCACAAACTAAAAAAAGTGTGTTATAATCTTGGTGTTTTAAGGAGAATGTGTATTATGATGATAGAACCACCAATTGATGAAATGGTTAAAAGAATGAATGGAAACAAATATAAATTAAGTATTGTCATGGCAAAGAGAGCAAAAGAACTGGAAAAAAGAATCCCTGCTGTGATAGAAAAAAGTGACAAGAAAGCAATTAGTCTTGCAGCTGATGAAATCTATGAAGGGAAAATTGTTTCAGACATTTAATTTAAAATAAGTTCATAAAAAGAATGAATTGCACTTTGTAATTCGTTCTTTTTTTGTTACAATACAACTAATGATTGCAGAAATAATTGTCGAAGTAAGTTCAAGTGAGGTTGACAGGGTTTTTGACTATAAAATCCCTGAGATTTATCGCGGAAAGAATCTTATTGGATATAGAGTTTTTGTTCCATTCGGGCCAAGAAGAATTGAAGGATATATAATTGGTCAAAAAGAAAACACCAATGTGGACAAAACAAAACTCAAAGAATTCTATTCGCTAATTGACAAGTCGCCTACAATTTTGCCAGAGATGATAGAACTTGCATCATTTATGAAAAAAAAGTTTCATTTAAAAATGGTTGATTGCTTGCGTCTTTTTATTCCATCTCAAATGAGAGGGGAAAAGATTAAACCTATATATTTAAAAAATTATACACTGAACAAAGAGTTTGATTTTTCTGGTCATGATTTTTCAAAAGCAAAAAAACAGCTTGAAATAATTGAATTTTTAAAACAAAATGAAAAATTGGAAAACAAGGATTTGAAAAAATTTTCGTCCTCTGCAATTTCAACTTTGGAAAAGATGGGTGCAATAAAAATGTTCCTTTCCCAAAAGATGAGAACCCCACAGGACTGTTTTGAAGTTGAAAACATACACCACGAACTTTCACCTGTTCAAAAAAGAGCAGTTGAAAAAATTTCTGGAGATGGAATCTTTCTGTTACATGGAGTTACGGGGAGCGGAAAAACTGAAGTTTATATGACACTTATTGAGCGTGAAATTTCAAAGGGGAAAACTGCAATTATGCTAGTGCCAGAGATTTCACTTACTCCTCAAGTTTTGAAAAATTTCAAGAATAGATTTGGCGACACTGTTGCAATTCTTCACAGTGGTCTCTCTGCAGGCGAGAGATTTGATGAATGGACAAGGCTCTTGACTGGACAAGCGAAAATTGCAATTGGTGCAAGGTCGGCGATTTTTGCTCCGCTTCAAAATGTGGGAGCAATTATTATTGATGAAGAACACGATGGTTCTTATATTAGTGAAACAAATCCAAGATTTAACACGTTTGAAATTGCTAAATTTCGTGCAAAGAAGAACGGTTGTTTTCTTGTTCTTGGAAGTGCAACTCCAGCGATAGAAACATATTATCTCGCTCAAAAAGGAGAGATTGAACTTGTTGAAATGCCTGTTCGTGTGAACGGAAAAAATATGCCGAAGATTGAAATTGTTGATATGCTCGGAGAAATTAGGTATGGAAACAATACTATGTTTTCAAGAAGACTTATTGATGAACTTGAAAACTGTTTTTCACAAAAGAAACAAGCAATTTTATTTTTGAACAGGAGAGGTTTTGTCTCATTCATGCGATGTAGGGATTGTGGCTATGTTGCTAAATGTTCGGATTGTGATGTTTCCCTTGTTTATCATAAATTTGAGAATAAACTTATATGTCACTATTGCGGAAAGAAGTTTAAAGCATTGACGGCTTGTCCTGAATGTGGAAGTGTACATATTCGCGAAGGTGCAATTGGGACAGAAAAAGTTGTTGAGGAACTTCAAAGGTTGTTCCCTGATGTCCCGGTTTTCAGAATGGATAATGATACAACCAGGACTAAAGACGCCCATCAAAAAATTCTTTCAAATTTTGGGAAAAACAAACCAGCAATACTCGTTGGCACTCAAATGGTTGCAAAGGGACATGATTTCCCAGATGTTACACTTGTTGGAATTATTGACGCTGATCAAGGCTTGTATCAAAGTCACTATAAAAGTGCGGAAAGAACTTTCTCGCTTATAACCCAAGTTGCGGGGCGCGCGGGGCGAAGTGAGAGCGAAGGAAAGGTTATTCTTCAGACCTATTCGCCAAGAAAATATGTTTATAATTTTGCATCAAATTATAACTATAAAGGATTTTATGAAAAGGAAATTAATTTGAGAAAAACAACAAAATTTCCGCCATTTTCAACAATTTTCAGAATTATGTTTTCTGGTGATGACGAGGAACTCGTTAAAGAAAACATAAAAATGTGTTACAATGAAATTGTTAATATTAGAAATCAATTTACGTCGGACTTTATTTATCTTGATGCAATGAAGTCACCAGTTTCAAAAATAAAACAAAAGTATAGATATCAAATTTTAATGAGAGTTTCAAACGAAAACATTGAAAAAATTACAGAACTTGTGTATAATGCTTGTGATGAAAAATCAGCAAAAGTTTCGTGTTTTGTTGAAATCAATCCTCAAAGTTTAAGTTAGGAGAATATATGGCAATAAGAAATGTTTATAAAATAGGAAAAGATGATGAAATTTTAAGAAAACATAGTAAAGTTGTTAAAGAATTTGATGAAAGACTATGGCAACTTTTAGATGATATGAAAGAAACTATGGACAAAAACAGAGGCATGGGAATTGCTGCTGTGCAAGTTGGCGTTTTAAAGCGTGTTGTTATAATTGATTGTAACAACATGTTTGTTGAACTAATTAATCCTGAAATAATTGCGTCAAGCGGAAGTGATATTGATACAGAAGGTTGTTTAAGTGTGACAAAAATTCGTGGATTTGTTGAAAGACCAATGAATGTTACTGTAAAAGCTCAAGATAGATATGGATATGACTTTACTTTGAGTGGAGAAAAATATTTGGCACGAGTTTTGTGTCATGAAATCGACCATCTTGATGGAGTTGTTTTCACTGATAAAATGATAAGAGAATGCGGAGAAGATGAATAATGAAAATTGTTTTTATGGGAAGCAGTGATTTTTCCATTCCAAGTTTAAAAGAATTGATTTCTGCTGGTCATGAAATCTTGGCTCTTGTTTGTCAGCCAGACAAACCTAATGGGCGTGGAAACAAGATTGAGTTTTCAAATATAAAAAAATTTGCTCTTGAAAAAAACATTAAGGTCTTACAATATCAAAAAATTAGATTTGAAGGGGTTGAGGAACTAAAAGCTTTGAATCCTGATTTAATTGTTGTTGTTTCATATGGACAAATTTTATCAGATGAAATAATTAATATAGGGAAATATGGTTGCATAAATGTGCATGCATCACTTTTGCCAAAATACAGAGGAGCATCGCCAATTGTGTCTGCAATTATGAATGGTGAAGAAAAGACAGGCGTAACAATCATGCGTGTTGCACGTGAGGTTGATGCTGGAAATATGCTTGCAAGAGAAGAAACGCAAATTTTTAAAAATGAAACAGGTGGGGAACTTTCAAATCGTTTGGCAGAAATTGGTGCAAAACTTCTTGTTAAGGTTGTCGAACAAATCGAAACTGGAAATTTTAGTGAAGAAGTTCAAAATGCCGACGAGGCGACGTTCACAAAAATGATTAAAAAAGAAGATTTAGAGTTGGATTTTTCAATGAGTGCAACTGAGATTTATAACAAAGTTCGAGCATTGTGTCCTGCTCCTGTTGCATACATGTTGAAAGGAAACGATAAAATAAAAATCTATGAGACAGAAATTGTAGAGTGTAATGAAAATATCCCTTCTGGTGAAATTATCTCTGCTGACAGAATCAATGGAATAGTTATAAAATGCGGAAAAGACGCAATAAAAATTTTGAAACTTCAAGCACCTGGTGGAAAAGTTTTGGATTATAAAAATTATTTGAATGGGAAGAAATTTTGAAAAAAAGTTTGTTAGGATTGAGTTATGAAGAAATAGAGAAAGTTGTTTTGGATTTAAAACAACAAAAGTTTCGTGCAAAACAAATTTTTGAATTTGTTTATGCTGGATATCAAATTGACGAAATGACAAGTTTATCAAAAGAACTCAGAGAAAAACTTGCTGAAACTTATATTTCGAATCCTGTCAAAATTTTAAAAAAACTAGTCAGTAAAGATAAGACCACAAAATTTTTATATGAACTTCAAGATGGAAATATAATTGAAGGCGTACTTATGAATTATAAGTATGGAAACACAATTTGTGTTTCAACTCAAGTTGGATGTAGAATGGGGTGCAAGTTTTGTGCGAGCGGTCTTAACGGACTTTTGAGAAATCTTGAAGCAAGTGAAATTTTGGGACAAGTTCTGGCAGTTAACAGGGAACTCGGAGGAACAATGAGCGAGCGAAAAATTTGCAACATTGTCCTTATGGGAAGCGGTGAACCGTTGGATAATTATGAACAAGTTACAAAGTTTTTGAAACTTGTGAATGAAAAATATTGTCTTAATATAAGCGAAAGGAACATTTCGCTTTCGACTTGTGGATTACCTGAAAAAATAAAAAAACTTGCAGATGATGGTTTCAGTGTTACGCTCACAATATCTCTGCATGCATCAAATGATGAAACAAGAAAGAAAATCATGCCAATAGCAAATTCATTTTGTTTGAAAGAGATTATTGACAGCGCAAAATATTATTTCAAAAAAACTGGCAGAAGAGTTGTGTTTGAATATGCCATGATAAAAGGAGAAAATGATTCCTTTGAGTGTGCCCAAGAACTTAAACAAATTTTGAAGGGTTTCCCTACGCATATAAATTTAATCCCACTTAACACAGTTGCTGAACGTGGACTTGTTGGAACAGAAAAAAAACAAGTTTATGCCTTTCAAAAGAAACTTGAAAGCTTGGGCATGAGTGCAACTGTTCGAAGGACGATGGGAGAAGACATCGAAGGGGCTTGTGGGCAACTTAGAAATAAATTTTTAAATGGAAATAATGTTTGAAAAATTTAAAAATATGTTAATATAAAGTTATGAAAAAAAATTGTTATGTATCAGTTTCAACAGACCCAATTAAAGTGGGTATAAATTTTGATAAAAAAATTATCGCTTATGCACGAGAAGTTTTGAATTCAGGTGCTGATTTTCTTCACTGTGATATAATGGACGCAAAATTTGTTAAAAATAAAACATTTGACGAAAATATAGTGAAAGCAATTAATTCAAATTGTTTAATATCGCTTGATGTTCACTTGATGATTGAAAATCCAAAAAAGAAAATTAAGGAATATTCAAAGGCTGGCGCAAACATATTGACAGTTCATTTTGAAAGTTTTAATAGAAGAAAAGATATAATAGAAGCGCTTAAAGAAATTCGAAAACAAAAAATGCTTGCAGGGCTAAGCATTAAGCCTCAAACAGGCATTTATGAAATTGAAGAATTTTTGGATTATGCTGATGTCATTTTAGTAATGAGTGTTGAACCAGGTGAAAGTGGTCAAAAATTTTTGGAGCAAACAAAAGAAAGAATTGTTACCCTTGCAAAGATAAGACAGGAGAAAGGACTTATTTTTAAGATTGAAGTTGACGGAGGAATAACTCCTGAACTCTCGAAAGAAATTCGTAAACTTGGAGTAGATATGATAGTTAGTGGAAGTTATGTTTATAATTCTGATGATAAAAAATCTGCCATTTCAAATTTGCTCGACTAAAATATATTTTGTGCATTAATTCCTATCATGTGTTCATATGATTTTAGATAAAAAGAAATTAAGTTCAGACTTTCAACAAAAACATGTTTTTCGTTTTCTTTAATTGCCGATTTAAGTTTGCTTATTTCAACTCCTATATCTTCAATTTCTTTATGATTTATGAAAGTGCAAAGTACACTTTCTTTTTTTGTCCAGTAATCTTCCAAATCATTTGTTCTGGAAATTATTTCTTCGGTGTTGATGTCGGTGCTAGTTTCCGCAACCAAACGCAGTTCTTCAACTCTTTTTGTTGTTTCTTCAAAATATTTTTGATACAAAATTTGTTCCGTTATGCAGATTCCAATTAAAAATAAAATTATTATGGAAATATGTATTGCTTTTTTCATACAATCTCCTTAGAATAATCTATTTCCCAAGTTTTGAATGTTCCTTTTTTTTGTTGATAATAAATTTTTCCATTTCCGTCAATCGTTAATATTAAAACGTCTTTTACATGTTTTCCACCTGCATTTTTTATAATTTTTTGTAATTTGCTTTCATTTAACTTTGACAGTTTTAAATTATTCTTGTTAATTTTGCCTTCTGCGACCAAAGTGATTGGAATTGTTGTTTCATCAATTTCTTTCAGTTTTTCAAGTTTTAGGTTTTCTTGAGGCATTGTTTCTTTTAGGTCTCCAACTGTTACAGGAGAAGAATCTTTTTTTGGAAGAACATTTACTGTTCCGTTTGTTTCAACTATTGCATATTGAACCTCATCTAATGAAAAAAAACCACATCCGCGAATTGCTTCAAAAAGGTCATCAACAGAAATATTAAGATTTTTTATGGCTTGATAATCGATTCCCTTTGGGTTTACCACAATAACGGGTTTTCCACTTATAACTTTGTTTAAAAAGTTACTGCTACGAGTTGCAAGTGCAAGGAAAAAATGAACTGTTACAAGTGTCAAAAGTGGAACTAATCCATGAAGAATTGGAACAGAACTTTCTGCCATAGGAATTGTTGCAAGGTCGGCTATAATTAAAGTTAGGACAAGTTCAAAGGGTTGCATTTGTCCAAGTTGTCTTTTCCCCATAAGGCGGAATACTATTAAAACAATAAGATATACCAGAATTGCTCTGATTATTAATGTTAACATGCACATATTTTGTACATTAAATAAAAAAATATTATTAATAAAAAAACTGCCAAATCGGCAGTTTATATTTTTTTAATAAAACAACGGCGTTTCTTGTGGTTTATGTTTGGAAAATTTTTCCATTGATTTTGTATCATTGCATTATTTTCAAGATTTAAGTTTGTTTCAAGATGTTTAAGGTTTTCATTATACAATGTGTTCATCATAAATTGTAATATCAATGCATTAACACCTTTTGCACGATATTCTGGAAGTACACCAGTTAAAGCAAGGTCCAATATTCTTGGTTTTTTAACTGCTTTTATAATCCCAAAAATTTTTGGGTGAAGCAATTTTCCTTTTGTTGCTTGCATAACTTTCGAAACTGATGGAATTGCAAATCCCATGGCGACGACCTTTTCATTTTCATCACAGACAACGCAAAAATATTTTTTATTTAAAAACAACTTGAATTGTGAGATGATTTGGTCACGTAATTTATCTGTGTAAGGAACAACGCCATATAATGGAGCATAAACTTGGTCAACCACATTGAAAATCCCGTCTTTATATTTGTCAATAAATTCTGACATATTTTTTGCTGTTCCAAAATGCAGATTATTCTTTTTCATTACGGCATCAGCAATTCGGTCAATTCTCTTGTCTCTTTCTTTTATAGGGAATATTTTATACTCAACATAATCAATTTCTTTTTCATAGCCTGCGCTTTCAATTAAAGATTGATAATAATCATAATTATATTGTTCTTCAAAAGTTGAAAGTTGGTCGAATCCTTCAATCAAAAGTCCTTCACGGTCAAGGTCATTGAATCCCAAAGGACCATGAACTGTGTCCATTCCCATTTCCTTTGCATATTTTTCAACTGCATCAAAAAGTGCTTTTGCAACTTCCTTGTCGTTTATTGCATCAAAACGTGAAAAACGCAAGCGTTTTTCATTTGTTTTTTCGTTGTATAATCTCTGTACTATGCCAGCAATTCTTCCCACAACTTTTTTTCCTTTATAAGCCAAAAAATATTTTGCGTCACAATCTTCATATGACACATTCTTTTTTGGATTGAACAAATTCATTTCGTCCATTCTTATGTATGGAACATAATAGGGATTATTTTTATAAAGTTTGTTTGGGAAATCAACAAATTTTCGTTTTTGGATATAGGATTTGACTTCTTTAACTACTATCATAATTTTAAAACCTCATTTGTATAGTAACAAGTATATCATAAAGATTTATAAAATCAAATAAAAATCTTTTGGCCTATAAACAAATTTTTCGACAAATTTATATTTTTTAATTCATTTTCGTCGCAGTTATACTTTTTTGCTATGCTTTCATATGTTTCAAGTGGCATTGCAACATGATAATATTGTTCACTTTCAGGCATTTTCAATATGTCTCCGGATTTAAGACTTGAGAGATTATAATTTAGCTCTTTAAATTTGTCTAATGAAAAATTAAAACGTTTTACAAATTCTTCAACTGAAAGGCTTTCATCGGATAATTTAACCTTATAATACCAAATTTTATTATTGTTATAAATTGCAATTTTCATTTTCCACTCCTTCTATATTTATATTCACATCTGCTCATAAATTTACTTTTTTTTCAATATATATTAATTAAAGGAGTTCGCTTTGAAATCGCTTTTTAAAACAGTTTTTATAATAACTGGCTTTGCTATCATAACAAGGCTTTTAGGATTTATTTTTAGAATATATTTGTCTAGAATGTTGGGAGCAGAGGCTCTTGGGCTTTATCAAGTTTCGCTTTCTGTTTTCATGGTGCTTTTAACCATTATTACAAGTGGTCTTCCTCTTGTAATTTCAAAGTTGTCTGCAAAATTTTTCACAAAAAAAGATAGCGAATCAGAAGGAAAACTTGTTTCTGCATCGCTGATTATCTCTCTCATATCATCACTTATTTTGATAGCAGTTGTCTTGATTTTTAAAAATTTATTTTCCCTTTTGTTCACTGATGACAGGTGTTATCCAATTTTAGTTGTCATGCTTCCGGCTGTGCTTTTTTCTGGAGTATACAACGTTTTTCGTGGAGCAATGTGGGGGCGTTCAAACTATTTTGGATATTGCATAACAGAACTCTTTGAACAAATTGTAAGAATAACGCTTTGTATCTTTATGCTTACATTTGGTTTCTTGTCGCTTTCTCCATCGATGAGTGCAGCTCTTTCTCTCAGTATAGCATGCTTTTTCTCGATGATTCTTTCAGTTGTTTTATATTTTTTATATGGTGGAAGATTAAAAAAACCGGGAAAAATTTATAAAGAAGTTTTAAAAACTTCAACACCTATAACTGCTGTGAGATTTCTTTCAAGCTTAGTTCAACCAATAATTGCTCTCATTATTCCTGCAAGACTTATAGCATGTGGGTATACAACTGCTCAAGCGATGTCAATATATGGAATTGCCATTGGAATGACAATGCCACTGCTGTTTATTCCGATAACACTTGTTGGGTCTCTTTCCACTGCGTTGATCCCTGAACTTTCTGCGTCGGTTTGTACAGATGATACAAAAAATATAAACAGTAAAATTACTTCATCTTTGATTTTTACTTTGTTTATTGCCTTTCTTATGGTTCCATTATTTATCGGAGCAGGTGAAAACATTGGACAATTTTTCTTCGGGAATGTGACAAGTGGGGCACTTTTGTCAAGTTCTGCATGGATTGCTGTTCCTATGGCAGTAACAACTATCACTTCGTCTATGTTAAATGCACTTGGAATGGAAGTGAAATCTTTTATAAACTATCTTGTTGGTTCGGTCTTTCTTTTTGTTTCAATTTGGTTTCTGCCGGCCTTAATAGGCATTAAATCGCTAATTGTTGGAATGGGACTTTGTGTGACGGCAACTTCTGTGTTAAATATTTTAATGATTAAACGAAAATTAAAAATTAAACTTGGAATTGTGAAGCCTTTGTGTCTTATGGCAATCTTTAGCTTGCCAACTTCTGCATTAACGTTTTTTGTCACTAATTTGTTAGAAGGAGTTCTTCCATTATTCTTCAATCTTGCTGTTTCTTGTTCACTTGGTGCAATTATGTTTGTGCTTCTTTGCGGGATATTTAATTTAATAAATTTTAAGGGAATGTTTGTTGAAGTAAAAAAACTTCGTTTTAAGAAACTTTCTTTTAAAAAGAAAAAATAAAAAACAGGGAATTACCTTGTTTTTTTATTTGTTTTTAAAATAAATAATTTTATTCCTTGGTTGACATGTCAATAATAAAGTGATAAAATTTCCGTTGAGGTGAAAATGAATAAGAAGGTTTACTTAGATAATGCTGCAACAACTTATGTTGCAACTGAAGTTTTAAATGAAATGATGCCATGCTTCAATGTTTTCTTCGGAAATCCAAACAGTATCCATGCTTTTGGACGTGAAGCACAAGGCCTTGTAGACAGGGCACGTGACAGAATTGCAAAGGCAATTGGAGCGAAGTCTAACGAAGTTTATTTCACATCTGGCGGAACAGAGGCGGATAACTGGGCAATCAAAGGAATTGCACATGCTTATATAAACAAGGGCAGACATATTATAACAAGTCAAATTGAACACCCTGCAGTTTTAGGTGCTTGCAAAGCGCTTGAAAAAGAGGGGTTTGAAGTAACTTATCTTCCTGTAGATAAGCACGGGCTTGTTGACCTTGCAGAATTAATCCATCAGATAAGAAGTGACACAACTCTTGTTTCAATTATGGCTGTTAATAACGAAGTTGGCACAATACAAAATATAAAAGCAATCGGAAAAATTTGTAAAGAAAATGATGTTATTTTCCACACAGATGCGGTTCAAGCGTTTGGAGCATTGAAACTTAATGTCATTGACATGGAAATTGATGCCATGAGCATAAGTTCTCATAAGATTTATGGTCCAAAAGGTGTTGGCGCACTTTATCTGCGAAATGGTATAAGAATAGAAAATTTAATTGATGGTGGTCATCAGGAAAGAAACAAACGTGGTGGAACAACAAATGTCCCTAGTGTTGTTGGTTTTGGTAAAGCGGCTGAAGTAACAGTTAGAGATTTGGCGGTCTATAATCAAAAAATGAAATCTTTAAGAGAGTATTTTGTTAAACAAGTGACCGAGAAAATTCCTTATGTTATTGTGAATGGTCACCCACATCAAAAAGTTAATAACATCGTAAATATTTCTTTTGAACTTATAGAAGGAGAATCAATTCTTCTCTTACTTGATTTTGAAGGGATTGCTGTTTCAACAGGTTCTGCTTGCACTTCTGGTTCTCTTGAGCCATCTCATGTCTTAAAAGCTATGGGAGTTGAAGATGAAACATCGCAAGGCTCAATTAGATTTTCTTTTGGCCGTTCGACAACAAAGGCAGACATTGATTATACTGTTGAAAAACTTGTTGAAGTTGTTGACAGGCTTAGAAAGATGTCACCTCAAACAAAATCTGCTAAAAAAGGAGATAAGTAGATATGTATAACTCAAAAGTTTTGGAAATTTTCAAAAACCCAAAAAATGTTGGTTCTCTCAAAGGCGCAAATGGAATTGGAAAAGTTGGAAATGCTGCTTGTGGAGATATCATGAAAATATATCTTAAAATATCAGACGATGGAATAATTGAAGATGCGAAGTTTAAAACTTTCGGTTGTGCAGCAGCAATTACATCGACTTCTGTTGCAACTGAACTTATTAAAGGAAAAAGCATTGAAGATGCACTCAAAGTTAAAAACAGCGAGATAATACAAATTCTTGGTGGACTTCCAGCACAAAAAATTCATTGTTCTGTGCTTGCTGAAGAAGCAATAAAGGCGGCAGTAGAGGACTACTATAAGAGGAAAGCTAAGGTTGAGAAAAAAGGAAAAAAAGAAGAGATTGTCGATGAAGACGAAGAAGATTAATTAAACAGTCATTAATTTGACTGTTTTTATTTTGGTTGTCTTTTAATTTGTGTTATAACCATGTTATGGTTACACTTTTAATTTTAGATGGTTATGGCGAACGAAAAGAGAGAGAAGGAAATGCAATTTTAGACAATTCTCCAAAAATTGATTTTTTGAAAAAGAACTATCCTTCATGTTTGCTTGATGCAAGCGGTGAAGAAGTTGGGCTTGTTAAGGGACAAATGGGAAACAGTGAAACAGGTCACTTAAATCTTGGAAGTGGTCGTATAGTTTTTCAAGATTTATCAAGAATTAACAAATCAATTAAAGATAAAGAATTTTTTAAAAATCAAACTTTAAAAAATGCTTCAATTCATGCAAAGGAAAACAAATCAAAAGTGCATATAATGGGTTTGTTATCAAATGGTGGAGTTCACAGCACAGTTGACCATGCAAAAGCAATTATTCTTTCCTTAAAAAAATATGGCGTGAAAGAAGTTTGTTTTCATGCTTTTTTAGATGGCCGTGACACGCAAATTGACAGCGGATTGGGATATGTTGAGGACATGGAAAAATTTCTAAAAGAACAAAATATGGGAGAAATTATATCCATTTCTGGTCGTGTTTATGCGATGGATAGGGAAAAGCGTTTTGACCGAGTTCAACGTGTATATAATATGCTAACAGGTGTTAGTGATTCTGGATATCAAAAAACT
>JAEDFV010000016.1 GCA_016297845.1 Clostridia bacterium | reverse complement strand
TAATTTACGTTTAGTTGTTTATATAGCAAAAAAATTTGAAAACACGGGACTTGACCTTGAGGATTTAATTTCGATTGGGGCCATTGGATTAATTAAAGCAGTTGGAACTTACAAATTTGATAAACAAATTAAACTTGCTACTTATGCCAGCAGATGTATCGAAAATGAAATATTGATGCAACTTAGAAAAACAAGCAAGCTAAAAGGAGAAATAAGTTTTGATGAACCTCTTAATTATGATGCTGAAGGAAATGAACTTTTACTTTCAGATGTGCTATTCACGGAAGAGGACAGTGTGTCAAAAAATCTTGACCAAAGTGTTGAAAAACAACTTCTTTGGGAAAGCATAAAAAAACTTAGTGAGAAAGAACAAGAGATAATGATTTTGAGATTTGGTCTAATGGGAAAAGAAGAAAAAACTCAGAAAGAAGTCGCAGATATGATGGGAATTTCCCAAAGTTACATTTCAAGAATAGAAAAGAAAATTCTTTTGCGTTTAAAAAAAGAACTGCTCAAAGCGAGCAGTTAATTTCCAGTTGCAAGAAAATTTTTCAATTCATCGCGTCTACGATAGGCAGTTGCAACCGCTTCTTGGTGCGCCTCGTCAACTCGTTTTGTTCCATGCGTTTTACTGTTTAAAAAATGTATACAAGTGTGTCCGTCCATTCCATTGTTTTCTATCAGCGAATAACTATGTGGCATGCCGTTTATCGAAGCTGCAACATAACTTCCATTTATTTCAACCCATACTGGGCGTCTTGCCCAACTCCATTCACCATTATAGATACTTTTCATAATTGCAGTGTTTGTTGCATCTATTGGTTCAACGTCTGCATGGTTATATCCACCAACACGTTTTACATAATAAGATTTTTTTGTGTTAACGTCAATTACACGTGCAACAAGTGTATACTTTGTGAAAAAATTGTTTACAACATCAAACCAATCCAAATTTGATACATTCGAAGTTTGCACCAACAGTTGATTATACTCTTGTGCTTGGAAATCGTTTTCTAATTCATAAGCATCGTTATAAAGAGCTTTTTCTTGCTTGCTCAAAGCGTCATATCCTACGCGTTTTATGGGCATGGGAATAGCACATGCAATAAATCCCATGAACAACAAAGTTATTGTCAAATAGTACACCATTTTTGAACTCATGAGAATAGTTTGTTGTTTTTTTGAAAAAATATGAGGTCATAACGATAGATTTTATTTAATAAATTAAATTGTGGAGAACTTTAAAACAGTTTTTAAGTTCACGATGCTTGTTGTTGGAACAATTGTTGGGGCAGGGCTTGCATCTGGTCAAGAAATTGTTGTTTTTTTCGCACAATATGGTTTTGTGAGTTTATTTTTTAATGTTGCAATCTTTTTTATTTTCTTTTTTGGCATTCGCAATTTTTTGCGCTTTGAAAAATGTACCTATGAAAATGATTTTAAAAAGAAAAAAATTTCTAATATTTTTGACATTATTTCAATAGTTATTTTTGCAATAATTGGTTCAACAATGTTGGCAGGAGCAAGTCAACTTCTCTCAACATATGTTTATAATTTTTCATTTCCTGTATGGGAAATAGTTTTAATTTTGTTATCCTCTTTTGTCTGTTTTTTGGGAATCAAAGCATTAACAAATTTAAGCATATATCTTGTTCCTGTTGTAATTTTTGGAATAATTTATGTTTGCATAAAAGGTGCAACAATCTCAACTCTTTCTCCACCAACTTTCTCAACTGATGTTTCAACAGTTTCAATATTGATTTTTTCATCAATAAGTTATTGTTGTTGCAATTTGGTAACTGCAAGCAAAGTTATCTTTGACCTTGGGAAAAGTTTATCACAAAAACAAGCATCGTATGTTGCGTTTTTCTCATCACTTGTTTTGTCGATAATTATTTTTGTAATAATAATTTCAATTCTAATTAACGATGAAATGATTTTGTTTGCTGACCTTCCGCTTGTGTTTTTGGCAAATATGATTTCAAAACCTGTTGGAATAGGGTTCACAGTTATAATTCTTGCATGTATAATAACAACACTTTTTGCGACTCAATATTCATTTATAAATTTGCTTGAAGAAAAATTTGAAAAGAGAAAGAGGTTTTTATATTATATAATTTCTATTTTGACTTTCTTCTTTATAAGTCTTATTGGATTTGGTGAAATAATTAAATATTTATATCCAATTATTGGGGCATTTGGATTTGTTATGATTTTCTTTTTGAAAAATTTAACGTTTAAATCTTGCTTCAATTCTACTAACTATAAAGTACATTCCTCCCGCAAGTAAGCATAATATAACTGTGCTTGTCATTACAAGGTCGAGTTTGAAAACTGTTCCACCATAGACAATCAAATATCCCAGTCCTGCTTTGCTGACAAGATATTCTCCCATAATTGTTCCAACCCAACTCATTCCAACAT
The DNA here is from genome assembly GCA_016297845.1 of Clostridia bacterium. Classification (GTDB taxonomy): domain Bacteria; phylum Bacillota; class Clostridia; order Christensenellales; family UBA1242; genus UMGS687. The sequence continues at coordinate 12,118 of JAEDFV010000016.1, read as the reverse complement.
TTATCTTCAACACTGAAATAAAATCTGGCATTGAATTAGGAACAATAAGTTTGAAGAATATTTGATATTTTTTTGCTTTCATGGATTTCATAAGCAGAATTTTGTCTTTATCACATGATAGGAATGACCCCAAAACACTTAAAGTTGTAATAATTACACAAATCAATATGCACATTACAATAATTGCACTTGTTCCTGCGCCAAACCAAATTATTATTAAAGGTCCCAAGGCGATTTTAGGCAAACTGTTTAGAACAACAATGTATGGGTCAAAAATTTTTCGAAGCCGTTCACTCCACCAAAGTAGGACAGCAATTAAATATCCTATAGCTGTTGCCAATATAAAACCTATAATTGTTTCATAGAGTGTTATGCCAATGTGTTTAAAAAGTTCGCCAGAATTATATAAACTTGAAATTGTTTTTATCATTCTAGATGGGGAACTTATGAAGAAAGGGTCAAGAATGTAATACTTCGTAAGGAGTTCCCATAATACAAAAATTAATGCCAGAATCATTAACTGTATGAGTCGTATAATCCATTTTTCATATGTTAATTTCTTTACATAGAGTTTATGTTCTTTCGAATAATCTATTTTTATTTTTTTGTCTTTAAATTTTTTCATGTTTCAACCTCCTTATCGAGATTGTAAATTATTAAATCTTTCCAAATTTCATCAAACATTTTTCTTGCAATTTCACTTTCACGTCGTTTTATAGGTGCACCAAGATGTTTCAAATCAACGTCTACAATTTTTTTAACAGTTCCGGGACGTGTTGTTAAGATTATTATTCTGTCTGCCATGCTAATTGCTTCTGCTATGTCATGAGTGACTAATATTGCAGTTTTTTGTTCATCTGAAATAATTTTGGAAACACTGTCACAAACACTAAGTCGTGTTTGAAAATCAAGAGCAGAAAAAGGTTCGTCCAACAGAAGAAGTTTAGGTTCAAGAGCAAGAGTTCTTATGAGTGCAACACGTTGGCGCATGCCTCCTGAGAGTTGCGTTGGCTTTTTGTTTTTAAATTGTTCAAGGCCATATTTGGAAAGTAAATTTTCAAGTTTTTCAATAAGTTTTTTATCTTTTTTCTTTCCTTGAATTTCAAGACCAAGTGTTACATTTTTCCAAATTGTTCTCCAATCAAACAGATGGTCGCGTTGGAACATGTACCCAATTTCTGAATTTAAATTCTTATTTTTTGTTTGTTTTTCGTCAGTTATATCTCTTCCGTCAATAAAAATTTTACCACTGCTGGGCTTCAAAATTCCTGAAACAAGGCTTAGGAGTGTTGTTTTTCCGCAACCACTTGGCCCAACTATGGCAACAAATTCCCCCTCATAAATTGTGAAATTTACATCTTGTAGGGCAGTTATTTCATCATCTTTTGTGTGATATGTTAAACACACATTTTCAAACTTAAGTATTTCTTTTCTATTTTTGCTTTCCATATATTTTGCTTCTTTGTTTATTTTTAATCTTTTTTTCTTTTGTAGATTCAATGTTCTACTTCATTTTATAAAGATAGGAAGAAAAAAGTTCGTAACAAAATATATTTTATTTTCATAACATATCATTAAAAGAGGTAACTATGAAAATTTTTTGTTTTAAAGCACCAAAGTTTTTGTCCTTTTTGTTAAAACCTTTCGTAAAAAAACAAGAAGAAACTCAAGAAAAATAGTTTTAAAAAGGTACATAAGGCAATCATTAGAATATGACAATTTTATTTGTGTTGTTAATTGTGACAACTTTGTTTGTTGTAACATTTTGTATTCAACTTTTTTCATGCATAAAAATTTTTTATAAAGTGAAAGAACTTAATGAGCCAATCTATGATTGTGAAGAAAATAAAAATAAATTTTTAATTAAAAAAAGTTATTTCTTGCAACGTAAATTTTGTAGTAATTTGCAATCGAAATCTTTTTTTTTCAAAACTTTGTATACCAAAGAATTTTGGAAGATATGTAACAAAACAAAATTTTTAATTGACAAAATTTACAAACGACTTTCTCAAAATGTGTGTCAATTTAATTTTAATATCGATTTTAAAAGATTAAAGTCTTCTGGTTTATTTGAAAATAAACCTGTCTTTTTGATTTATGCTTCCAAAGTGTATGAAGAATTCTCTCGGCAAGTTTTTGCAAGCGAAAAAGTGTTGGAATATATTTCTTACACACCAATTTTTCTTTTTGAAAATGAAAATGAAATGTTTGATTGCAAAAATAAAATTGTCCTTTCAGATATTAACCCTCTTTTGCTTCAGGAATTGAATAAAGTTAATTTGAATTATGACGAAAAATATAACATATCTTTCCAAATTGACACAGACATTGTTTGTAAAGATAAAATCCAAATTAAACGACATTTTTTTGATGAAAATTTTGATGACATTTCTTATTATTTTTTTGTTAATAAAGTTGAAAAAATTAAAATATATTTAAAACAAAAAGATTTTTTTCAAAATGTGAAAAGAATTATAGGTGGTATAGAAATTGTTTCTGAAACAAAAAATATCAATTATTTTTCCAATGCAAAAATTCTTAACTTTAATTCAATAAACTATCTAGGCCATTCTTTTTTGGAAATAAGTTTAGAATTGCAAAAAGGACATAATTATTTTCTGACTACGAATTCCTTTGATAACTATAAAAATTTATGTTTAAAAGAACAATTGTTTTTAGAAAAAAATTTCAATATAAAAATATTTACAAAAAACGATTATTTCAATAAATTTTTTAATAATGACCTAAAGAAAAAAATCACTGATGAAATTTATAAAAATAATTTTATAAAGAAAAAAACACAAATATGCTTAAATAAAAATATGTTTTTAAATTTATTTAATATTGATTATAAAGAATTAATTTCAAACTCATATTCATATTTGGATTTTTATAATTTTCTTATAAACGAAGTCTTTGGAATTAAGATTAATAATGAAAAACTTTATGTGAAACCAAAAACGAATGTTAACTTCAAAATCTGTGTTGACAACAAAAGTGTGTATGTGGTTAACAAGGGAGATGAAACAAAAGTTGATGGAATTGTTCTATCAAACTTTTCTATGGTTGATTTGAGATTGATAAAGAAAAATGCAGTTATAAATTTGTAAAAGATTTTTTCATGTGTTATACTAATTCCATGTTTGAAGAAAAAAGAATTCCGCTTGCGGAGAGAATGAGACCAAAATCTTTTGATGAATTTGTTGGTCAAGAACATATTGCGAAAAAGAGTTCGCTTTTCAGACGCGCTATTGAAAGCGGAACGCTTGGAAGTGCAATTTTTTTCGGACCGCCAGGAACAGGAAAGTCCACGCTTGCTAATATAATTGCAAATTTAGATAATGGAATTTTTAAAAAATTAAATGCTGTTTCAAGCGGTGTTGCAGACGTAAAAAAGATAATAGAGGAAGCAAGGAAAGATAAAAGTTTGTTTTCTAGACAAACATATTTGCTTTTGGACGAATGCCATCGTTGGAGCAAATCCCAAACTGATAGCATCTTGCCAGCAGTTGAGGACGGAACAATTATATTGATTGGAACGACAACAGAAAATCCATATTTTTCAATGACTCCAGCTATTGTTTCAAGATGTAAAATTTTTGAATTTAAACCACTTGAAAAGAAAGATATAATAAAAGCTCTCAAACATGCAATAGTAAGTGAGAATGGTCTTGGAAAATATAAGGTTGAAATAAGTGATGAAGCGCTTGACCATTTTGCCTGGGTTTGCGGGGGAGATTTGCGTTCAGCCTTAAATGCTTTGGAACTTGCATTTTTAACAACCGAGAAAGACAAAGATGGCGTCGTGAAAATCACACTTGAAATTGCTGAAAATTGCATACAAAAAAAAGCACTTTCAGTTGATGAAAACAAATTCTATGACCTTTTGAGTGCGTTTTGTAAAAGTATTCGTGGAAGTGACCCTGACGCTGGTTTGTTTTATTGCCAAAGGTTGATTAAAGCAGGTTGTGACCCTCTTGTAATTGCAAGGAGATTAATTGCTCATTCAAGCGAAGACATTGGAATGGCGGATAGTAACGCACTTTTGCTTTCAAATTGTGCGCTTTATACATTAAAAAACATTGGACTGCCTGAAGGCCTTCTTGCACTTTCACATGCAATAATTTATGCTTGCACTGCGGAAAAGTCAAATTCGGTTTATTTAGCTATGGAAAAAGCAGGGGAAATGGCGGAAAAATATGCTGATGCTCAGGTGCCTTTTCATCTTAGAAACCACCCTTCAATTAACGATACAAAAAAGGCAAAATATAAATATCCGCATGATTTTGGTGGCTATGTTAAACAACAATATTTGCCAGATGAAATAAAAGATGAAAGATTTTATTTCCCGAAACAAAACGGTCGTGAAAAAAATATTATAGTAAAAAAATAAAACGCCATAAGGCGTTTTTTTTATTTTGAATATTCTTTTGGTTTGTCTTTTTTTGGTGTCATTATTTTATAATTGGAGATTCCCACTGCTTCTTCTGGATATTTTTGTTCGAATTCTTTAATAACTTCATAAATTAATCCTTTATTTTTAAAATCATTATCAAAAGTCATAAGATGTGTGCCTCTAAAAACACTTTCGGCAAAAATTCTTGCGTCATGGTCGTGATTTTTGTTATGATTGCCATCAAAAGCGACTTGCTTTTTGCCATTATAAAATTTTGGCTTAAGAAGTTCTTTTGTTAACTCATCAATCAACATCTTTTGTCGCTCAGTAAATATAACGTGTTCAATACAATTATCCAAGAAGAATCTGTTGGGTTTATTATCTCTTAAATTAACTCTTCCGTCAAAAATTTCATTAAGTACAGTTGGAAGGATAACAATTCTAATTTCTTTTTTTAAAGACAATTTCAAAACAAGTAATAAGTTTGATATCGTTTTTTTGTTGTTTGCAGTAAGATTGTTATCTGGATAAAGTTTTTCTAATGTGACATCATCGATAGAGCAATTTGGATTATTTTTAAGATATTTTTGAAATTTAAAGTTGAGCCCAGTTATTCCACAGACCACGTTATTATCTATTGATATATTCATTTGTTCTTCCATGTGTTTAGTTTACTATAGATTAAATCATTTGTCAATAATCAAAAAAAACCGCTTATAAGCGGTTAAATCTTTGGAATAAAATTTTCAAATATGATGTTGTCACAATATTTAACAACTCGCATATATTCTTCTTGAGAACGAACTGTCCATGCGAGAAGAGGAAGAGTGTTATATTTTCTAACAAATCTGTTTGGAAGATTTTGTGCGTTATATGCAATGAAATTTGGTTGCGCAACACTGTTCAACATAAGTTTTTTCAAAATAAACTTCTTTAAAAATGAAAGTTTTTCATTTTTAAAAAATGAGGAAAGTTGACCGCGAAGAATTTCTGGAGCATTATCTTTGAACCATTTTAAGATATATGGATTGAATGCCATAATTGCAAATTCGCCTTTATATTTTTTCAACATTTCTAAAACTTGAATTTCAAGTTTTCCTGGTTTTGAGTTGTTTTTAATCTCAATAATTACAGGAGTTCTTCCTCGAATTAAATTTAATGTTTCTTCAAATGTTGGAATTGTTTCTTTTGTTCCACCAAGATAACAATTTTTTAAATCTTCTTTAACAAGATATTTTACATAGCCATCTTGTCCAGTCATTCTTGACAAACTGCTGTCGTGGAACACAACAACTGTTCCATCGGAAATTTGTTGAACATCAAGTTCAATTACATACCCTTTTTCAATTGCTTTTTCAAAAGCGGAAAGCGAATTTTCTGCGGATTGCTCATCATGAAGTCCGCGATGTGCCACATATTTTTCTACAAGCCAACTTTTAAAAATATCCATTTTTTTCTCCTTATATTTATTATATTTCCCATATTATCATAAAAGATTTATATTTTAAAACAATTTTTAAAATTTTTAAAAAAAACTTGCTCTTTGCAAGTTGATAAATTATAATACTCACATGAACTCAAGAATGGAAAAAATTCGCAACTTTTCAATTGTTGCTCATATAGACCATGGAAAAAGTACTCTTGCTGACAGATTGCTTGAAGAAACAAACACAGTTGCAAGACGTGATATGGAAAGTCAGTTGCTAGACAGCATGGAACTTGAACGTGAAAGAGGAATAACAATCAAACTTACACCAACAAAAATGAAATATGTTAAAGATGGTGTAGAATATACTTTAAATTTGATTGATACTCCAGGACATGTTGATTTCACATATGAAGTTTCGCGTTCTCTTGCTGCTTGTGAAGGAGCAATTCTAATAGTTGATGCTACTCAAGGAGTTGAAGCGCAAACACTTGCAAATTGTTACCTTGCGTTAGATAATAATTTGGAAATATTGCCTGTTATAAATAAAATTGATTTGCCTAGTGCTGATGTTCCAAGAACGCGCGAAGAAATTGAAGATGTAATAGGTCTTGATGCATCAAATGCGCCCGCAATTTCCGCAAAAGAGGGAAAAAACATTAAAGATGTTTTGGACATGATAGTTGAAAAAATTCCTGCGCCGAAAGGTGATGAAAACGCGCCACTTAAGGCACTTATTTTCGACAGTGTTTATGATAACTTTAAGGGTGCGATTTGTATAGTTAGAATTGTTGATGGAAGCGTAAAAGTTGGCACGAAAATCCAAATGATGGAAACAAAAAGTGTGTTTGACGTGACAGAGGTGGGATATTTTACGCCACAAAAACAATCTACCGAAATTTTAAGAGCAGGAGATGTAGGTTATATAACTGCCAGCATAAAAAATGTTTCAGAAACAAAAGTTGGCGACACGATAACAGATTTTGATAATCCAGCAACAGAAGCATTGCCAGGTTATAAGGCAGTTCAACCTGTTGTTTTCAGCGGGATTTTTCTTGTTGATGGTTCTCGATATGGTGATCTTAAAGATGCTCTTGAGAAATTGAAACTTAATGATGCTTCGTTAAGTTTTACTCCAGAAAATTCCACAGCACTCGGATTTGGTTTCAGATGTGGTTTCCTTGGCCTTTTGCATATGGAAATTATAACTGAACGTTTAGAACGTGAATTTAATTTAGATTTAATTACAACTGCGCCTGGTGTTGCATATGATGTGTACAAAACGAATGGTGAAAAGATTTCTGTTTCAAATCCTTCACTTCTTCCAAATCCAACCGATATTGACCATATAGAAGAACCAGTTGTCAAAGTTAACATTTTGACTCCACCAGAATATGTGGGGGCTATAATGGAACTTTGTCAGGACAAGCGTGGAATATATCTTGATATGCAATATTTGGACAAAAATAGAGTTAGAATCGTGTACAAGCTTCCACTAAATGAAATGATTTATGACTTTTTTGATAGTTTAAAATCTCGAACCCGTGGATATGCAAGTTTGGATTATGAATTTATTGGATTTGAGACAAGCGACCTTGTAAAACTTGATATTTTATTAAACGGAGAGGTTTGTGATGCGCTCAGTTTGATTGTTCACAAAGAAAAAGCATATGCTCGCGGACGTGCGATTGCAGAAAAACTCAAAAATGTTATTCCTCGTCAACTTTTCGAAATACCAATTCAAGCTTCGATTGGAAACAAGGTTATTGCACGAGAAACAGTCAAAGCAATGCGAAAAGATGTTTTGGCAAAATGTTATGGCGGTGATATTTCAAGAAAACGCAAACTTCTCGAAAAACAAAAAGCGGGAAAGAAAAAGATGAGACAAATAGGTTCGGTTGAACTTCCAAGCGAAGCCTTTATGTCAATTTTAAAATTAGATGAAGAATAAAGACCTTTCAATTTATGTTCATATTCCTTTTTGCAGTAGCAAATGTTACTACTGCAATTTTTGTTCAAGCGTTGAAACTGAAAAGACAAAAAGTGAATATGTGAAATGCTTAATAAATGAAATAAAGTCATGTAAATTAACCAATTATATTGTGAAAACAATTTACTTTGGGGGAGGTACTCCATCGGTTCTTGACGAAAAACTTGTTGAACAAATTTTGAAACAAATTAAGAAAAAATTTGTTGTGGACAACAATGCAGAAATAACAATCGAGGCAAATCCAAATTCTTTAACAAGAGAAAAATTGAAACATTATCGACAACTTGGAATTAACAGGTTAAGCATCGGAGTTCAAACATTCAATAGAAAATCGCTAAAATATGTTGGACGTGTTGATAATGGTGAATTGTCAAAATATAAGCGAAAAGTGATAAATATTTTAAAATATGCAAAGAAACTTGGATTTGAAAATATATCAGCGGATTTTATCTTGGGGTTGCCTTTTCAAACTAATTTTCATATAGAAAGTTGTCTGAAACAGCTTTCAAAATTTGTGTCGCATTTTTCTTGTTATATGCTTCAAATTGAGGAAGGAACAAAACTTTTTAATTTAATAAAAAATCATGATTTAGATGATAAAATTGCAAATCAGTATGAAAGAGCAGTAAAAAAACTTGAGAAATTGGGTTATTATCGTTATGAAATTTCAAATTTTTCCAAACCAACTTTTGAATCAAAACACAACAACGTATATTGGGAAAGAAAGGAGTATATAGGTTTCGGGCTGTCTGCCCATTCTTTGATTAATGAAACAAGATTTTATAATACATCAAACTTGAAAGATTATATTTCATTTTGGAAGTCTGAGAACAATTTTGATTTATCAATAAAAGAAAGAGTGCGATTTATGGAAAAACTAACTCAAGACGATAAACTTGAAGAAACAATAATGCTTTCACTGAGAACATCAAAAGGACTTTGTCTTTCGGAATTTGAAAAAAACTTTTATAATATTAAACAAAATGAGAATTATAAAATGCTTCTTAGAGAAGGTTTTGTAGCAGAAAAAGGTGATTATCTTGTTTTAACAAAAAAAGGAATTTTAGTTGCAAATGAAATTATTGTTAAATTAATAAAATAAAAAAGTTGTTTTTTTAAACAACTTTTTTTATTCAATGATTGATTTAATGTGAGCTTTAAGTTCGGAAATTGGAAGACGAATTTGTTCCATTGTATCGCGGTCACGAACTGTAACACAATTATCATTCAATGTGTCATAGTCAACGGTAACGCAAAGAGGGGTTCCGATTTGGTCTTGTCTTCGATAACGTTTTCCAATTGAGCCCGTCTCGTCATATGTTGTTCTGAAATCTTTTGCAAGGTCAGCAAAAAGTTCGTGAGCTTTTTCAGCAAGGTCTTTCTTTATTAATGGAAGAACGGCAACTTTGAATGGAGCAAGTCGAGGTATAATTCTCATAATTTCTCTTTCTTCACCATCTGGAAGTTTTTCACGGTCATAGCTGTTGCAGATAACAGCCAAAATTGCACGGTCGAGTCCATATGAATTTTCTATGACATAAGGAATAAATTTTTCGTTAGTAACAGGGTCAAGATATTGCATTGATTTCCCACTGTACTCTTGGTGGCGAGTTAAATCATAGTTTGTTCTGTTATGTATTCCATTTACTTCGTCCCAACCGAAAGGAAATTCATAATATACGTCACAAGCTGCTTTTGCATAAAATGCAAGTTTATCGTGGTCATGGAACTTGAGTTTGTTTTCTGGGATTCCTAGTGCCATAAAGAATTCTTTTGATTTTTGTTTGAACTCTTGATAATATTTTTCGTCTTCGCCTTCATGACAGAAAAATTGATATTCCATTTGTTCAAATTCAATTTGACGGAAAGTAAAGTTTCCTGGGGTAATTTCATTTCTGAATGCTTTTCCAATTTGTCCAATTCCAAAAGGAACTTTTGCTCGCATTGTCCTTTGGACATTCAAAAAGTTTACATATTCGCCTTGAGCTGTTTCTGGGCGAAGATAAATGTCTTGTTGACTTTCCTTTGTTACTCCACGATGAGTTTGGAAAAGAAGGTTAAACTCACGAATTGGTGTGAAGTTGCTTTTTTTGCAAAGAGGACATGGAACATGATTCTCTTCCAAATATTTACTCATTTCTTCTCTAGTCATTAAGTCTGGATTTACAGAATGATTTGAAAAATCTGAAATCAAATTGTCTGCCCTGAAACGAGCCTTGCATTCTTTGCAGTCTACAAGAGGGTCTGAAAACGATGCAACGTGACCACTTGCTTCCCAAACGCGAGGATTCATCAAAATTGCGCAATCAATTCCATAGGAATTTTCTCTGTTTTGAACAAATTTTTCCCACCATATCTTTTTAATATTATTTTTTAATTCAATTCCAAGAGGACCATAGTCCCATGAATTTGCAAGCCCACCATAAATTTCACTTCCTGGGAAAATAAATCCAGTGTTTTTACAATGTGCAACAATTTGTTCCATATTTTTTTCTGCCATATTTTTTCTCCTAAACATTCGAGATTATATCACTCTAAATTTATTATGTCAAAGAGAAACGAGAGAATTTTCATTATATAAATTTGTTTGGAATATTTATCACATTGTGATATTATTTCTATAATGAATTTAAGGGGGACAAAAAATTCTTTTACAGAATAAATAAGAATATGGAAAATCAAAAGATATCAAAATCTGCAAGTCTAGACTCAAATGTTAGACTTATTGGAAATGTTGTTATTGAAGAAAATGTAAAAATTTTTGGTGATTGCCAAATTGAAAATTCTGTTATTAGAGCAGGGGCGACTATTAAATCAAGTTATATAATAGATAGCACAGTTGGGGAAGGAACAACAGTTGGTCCTTATGCACATATAAAAATGAACAGTGTAATAGGAAAAAATTGCAGAATAGGAAATTTTGTTGAAATAAAAAATTCAAATTTTGGCGATTTTTCAAAATGTGCACACTTAACATATATTGGCGATGCAGACGTTGGCGAGAATGTTAACCTTGGGTGTGGTGTTGTTTTTGCAAACTATGATGGAAAAGAAAAACACAGAAGCAAGGTTGGAAACAATGTCTTTGTTGGTTGCAACTGCAATATTATTGCGCCATGCGAAATTGAAGACGGTTGTTTTATTGCTGCAGGAACAACAATAACAAAAAATCTTCCAACAAATTCTTTTTGTGTTGGAAGAGTTAAGCAAGAAGTTAAACCCAAAAGAGATTAAAGATAAGTTTTTAATGTCTCAATATTATTTTCTTCAAGTTTCATAAGTTTAGTTAATAAATTCATGATTTCTTCATCTGCGCCTGCATGGTCGCTTTGGTCTTTTATGCATTGAATAACTCCCATAAAAGTTCCAATAAGAAGCATCTCGGCAATGTGAGTTGTCGATTTGTCTGTTAGAGTTGACATTTTTATTGAACTCCAAAGTCTTATTTTTTCGAACATGTTATTATCTTTTATATTAATTCCGTCCGCTTTTGCAATCACTTCGCATTCTTCTGAAATTATATTGTATTCACCTTCTTGGCGAGAGATTTCGCTTGCTAGGGCATCGCACTTTACACTTGGCATTATATTGTCCAAAGACTGAAGTGCGGTTTGCACATTTTGATAAATTGATGTTAATAGCATTTCATTTTTGTTTATTTCTTTATTTTCTTCCATATTCACTCCTTGAAAGTAGTATTTGTTGGCAGTAAAGATTTTATGCAATGTTAATAGAGAATATTTTTTTATGCTATGCACAAAATACTTTTATGAAAACTTCAACAAAAGTTTGGCTTATTTTAACAATTATTTCAAACATTGCTTTGTTTTATTTTTTTCGTCCAATGATTGATGCAATTAAGTTCGGCGCCCAAGGTATATATTTTGAATTTACATGGGAGAGTTATGTAGGTATTGCCATGTTTGTGTTGGCAAACATTGCTGGAACAATTTGTTTTATTCGTTTTATTCGAAGTCAGCCATTGAATCGCCAAATCTTTTTTTCAACAATTCCGCCAACAGTAACTTTTGTTTTTTTGATGTTATTTTTCTTTACAATCACGATTAGAGAACAGACTGATATAGTAACTGCTGTGCGTGCTGGATTGGGAATTGCGGATAAAAATGCAAGTTATATTTGGATGATTATAATCGTCTTAATTTATTCAATTTATCTATATTTAACATATACAAATTTAGCAAAGCCTGTTAGGAAAATTGAAAGAGCTGTTGAGGTTTTGAGAAATGGAAAAACAAAAAAACCTATAAAAGTTGGGAACAATAAACAATTTCAAGGAATTGAATAT
>JAEDFV010000015.1 GCA_016297845.1 Clostridia bacterium | reverse complement strand
TGCGGGAATTGATGCATTAAAGAAATATGGTTCAGGATGTTCAGGTTCTCGTTTCCTAAATGGAACTCTTGACACACACATGATGCTTGAAAAAGAACTGGCAGAATTTTTACATAAAGATGAATGCGTAACATTCTCTACTGGATTCCAATCCAATCTCGGAATAATAAGTGCTGTAGCTGGAAGAAATGATGTTATTGTTTCTGATAAAGAGAATCACGCAAGTATATATGACGGATGTAAACTTTCATATGCAAAACTTTTAAGATATGAACATAATGATATGGAAGACCTCGAAAGACAACTTGCCTCAATTCCAGAAGACAAAGGCATTTTGATTGTAACAGATGGCGTTTTCTCAATGAGTGGAGAAATTTGTAATCTTCCAGAAATTGTACGTCTTGCCAAAAAATATGGTGCAAGAGTTATGGTTGACGACGCTCATGGACTCGGAGTAATCGGCGAAGGTGGTCGTGGAACTGCTTCTCATTTCGGCCTTGAAAAAGAAGTTGATATCATAATGGGAACATTCAGTAAATCTCTTGCAAGTCTTGGCGGATATATGGCATGTTCAAAATCGGTTGCAAACTATGTTCGTCACAACTCTCGCCCATTCATCTTCAGTGCAAGCATTCCACCAGCAAACGTAGCTTGTGCAAGAAAAGCACTTGAGATTTTGAAACGTGAACCAGAGAGAGTAACTCGTCTAAATGAAATCGGAGATTATTTTAGAGATGGACTTACAAAACGTGGAATAAAATTTATTCCTGGAAAAGCACCAATTGTTGCAATATGGACATACACAGACGAAAATTCATTCAAAGCATGCAAAATGTTACTTGAACGTGGAGTTTATGTCAACCCAGTAATCTCACCTGCTGTTCCTGTTGGACAAAGTATTTTGAGAACATCGTTCACTGCAACCCACACTAATGAACAACTCGACGAAGCACTTGATAAAATTAAAGAGGTTATCGACATAATTTTAAATGAAGAAAAATAAAAAAATGACTTATTTAATAAGTCTTTTTTTTATAGTTAATATTAATCAAACTATCTTATTCTTGGCTAATTCCCAATTCCGAAACAATTGTTGCCAATTCTTTAACACGATTTACAAAGATTTTTTTGTTAACATAGCGTTCAACTGGTATTTTTGCACCTTTTTCCATCAAAAGTGAAATTATTTCTTTGCTTTTTTTGCTCAATTTTAAATCTAATGTTTTATCTTTAAACGGTTTAATAAAAGCTATCATTTCAAGTGGACGAATTCTCAACTTTGTTCCATTTTGGTCAATTTTTACTGAACTTTTTTTGTTTACATCAATATTTTTTTGTTCACACAAATATTTGACAATCTCATATTTATCAAGCCAAATTGCCACACCAAGCAACGTTTCGCCAAACTCATTCTCATCGTTTATAGAAAAATCACCTTTGCTTAAATTGTTTTGCAAACTTATTATATCTGAATTTTTTATTGAATTGATTGCATTTTCCAAAGAATAATTATTCTCAAACATAAAACTCTCCTATTCAACAGAAACTATATAATAGTAAACTGGTTGTCCACCAAAAATTGCAGTGACTTCACAATCAGGATATTTTTTCTCAAGTCTGTCTCTTAGTTTTTCAGCATCTTCTTCAGTTATATCTTCACCAAAGAAGAGTGTAATGTTTACGCTATTCTCATCAACCATTTTTTCAATTAAGTCTTCTGTTGTCAATGAAACATCAGCGCCTTTAGCTAAAATTGCTTTGTCATCAAGGCCTATAATCTCCCCAACAGAAAGGTCAAAGCCATCAACATGTGTTGCACGAACAGCATAAGTAACTGACCCTGCTTTAACGTTTTCGATTGATGCGGTCATATTTTCTATATTTTCTTCAACAGATGCTTCTGGATTAAAAGCAAGCGATGCTGCGATTCCTTCAGGAACATTTTTTGTTGGAATAACATGAACAACCTTTTCAGAAAGCGCTTTTGCTTGTTCCGCTGCTAAAATGATGTTTTTATTATTTGGGAATACAAAAACATTTTCAGCTGAAACTTTCGCAACTGCATTTGCTATATCTGCAGCACTTGGGTTCATTGTCTGTCCCCCAGCAATAATTTCATCAACTGTTAAATCAGTGAATAAATTTGCTAAGCCTTCGCCTGGAGCAACAGCAACCATACCATTTGGTTTCAGTTCTTCAACTTTTTTCATGTTCTTTTTAAGTTCACGATTTTGTTCAAGCATATTTTCTATTTTTATATTCCAAATTTCACCAAGTTCTAAAGCATAACCCAAAGCTCTGTTTGGTTCATTTGTATGAACGTGAACTTTAACAAGATTTAAATCACCAATGCAAAGAACTGAATCCCCGATTTCCATCAATTTTTCACGCAATCTATCAATATCTGCTTCAGTTGTCTTTTTAAGCATATGAATAATCATAAATTCTGTGCAATATCCAAATTCTATGTCAGCAAGATTGTTTATATCTGCGATAACGTCGTCAACTGATTGAACTGGTTTTGGGTCTTCAAAATTAAATGTTAATGTTTCGTCACCACAAATTGCCTTATAATAACCTGTGAAAAGAACGATAAGTCCCCTTCCGCCAGCATCAACTACGCCCGCTTTTTTCAACACAGGAAGCATTTCAGGGGTTTGTTGAAGAATATCTTCTCCCTTATCCAAAACAAGTTTGAAAAATTCTTCAAAATCTGCATGTTTTTTAGCAATTTCAATTGCAGATTCTGCCATAGTTCTTATAACAGTTAAAATTGTACCTTCTTTTGGCTTTGTAACTGCTTTATAAGCAACATTTGCACCTTCTTGAATTGCTTTTGCAAAAACTTTTGTTGTTATTTCAGGAGCTTGTGCAAGAACACTTGTTAATCCCTTAACAATTTGTGAAGTAATAACACCGCTGTTTCCTCTTGCACCACGAAGCGCTCCTTTTGAGTAAGCCTCGCAAAGAGAATCAATATTATTATTAATGCAATTGTTAACTTCCGCTGATGCAGACTTGATTGTCAGGAACATATTTGTCCCTGTGTCTCCATCAGGAACAGGAAACACATTGAGCGCGTCAACAAGTTTTTTATTTTGTTCAAGCAGACTTGCACCTGCCATAATCATTTTTCTGAAAATAGACCCATTAATTGTTTTTTGCATCGTAATCACCCTATATTAGACACGGATACCAACGACGTGAACATTTACAGTGTCCACTATCATTCCCGTGAAATTTTCAACACTATATTTTACTGCACTTTTTAAACTTTCAGCAACTGCACTGACTGAAACGCCATATTTCAAAATACAAAAAATGTCAATAAAAATTCTATTGTCCACACTTGAAATTTTAACGCCTTTGTCATAAGGTTGTTTTTTAAAAAGTTCTTTTAAGTTATCTTTTAAAGAATTTGCAACGAGGTCAACAACACCATAACAATCAAGCGCTGCATATCCTGCAACGATTGCAATACTCTCATCAGAGATTGTTATTTTACCATAAAAATTTTTTGTGTCAACCGTCATTGTTTACCCTTAACCCAAACTCTTCGTAATAACTATACTACATTAAAACATTTTATGCAACAAAATTACCTAAATTAACTACAATATTTTTTAAAAATTTTTGCACAATTATTATCATTTATAAAAAATTATTAAATTTTGCTTGCTTTTTTAACAACTGTATGTTAAACTCACAGAGTTAATTTAATTCGGAGGAAAAGTATGAGTAAAGTTTGTGAAATCTGTGGAAGAGGCAAAATGAGTGGTAAAACTGTAAGCCATAGTAACAGAAAATCTAATAGAACTTGGGACGTTAACTTACAAAAAACTACAGTTGAAGTTGACGGAAAAGAAAAGACTGTTAAAGCTTGTGCAAAATGCATTAAAACACAAAAGAAAGCGTAGTATAATAAAAAAGAACATAATCTGTTATGTTCTTTTTTTATTTATTCAAGTATAGCCTTAATTCTTCTGAGTCCTGCTCCGCAACTTTCTTCCTTAACTATCTTAAACTTGCCAAGGTCTTTTGTGTTCTTTGCGTGTGGGCCACCACAAATTTCTTTGCTAACGTCACCAATGGTGTAGACAGTGACTTTTTCTCCATATTTGTTATCGAAGATACCTGTTGCCCCAGATTTTCTTGCATCTTCAAGCGTCATTTCTTCACAGACAACTTCAATGGCAGAATTGATGTTTTTATTCACTTCATCTTCAATTTTTTTAAGTTCTTCTGGAAGAACTTTTCTTTCAAAATTAAAATCAAATCTAAGTCTTTCAGGTGTTATGTTAGAGCCACATTGATGGATATCATCGCTTAGAATCTTTTTAAGTGATGCCAACAAAAGATGGGTGGCAGTATGAAGGTGGGCGGTTGTTTCATTGCGCTCAGCCAAGCCTCCTTTGAACACACCCGCGCTTGCTGTTCTGCTTTGTTCCTGGTGATTTTCAAAAGCTTTATTAAATCCTTCAACATCAACGTCATAACCATTTTCTTTTGCAAGTTCAATTGTAAGTTCAATTGGAAATCCGAAAGTATCAAACAATCTAAATGCTTTTTGACCTGCAATCGTTTTTACATCAGGAGCAAAGGTTTTCAAATTTGAAATTAACTTCTCAAATTCTTTCATACCTTGTTCCAAAGTTTTTTCAAACTTTGTAACTTCTTTTTTAATTTCGGAAATAATATAATCTCTTTTTTCTCCTAAAAGAGGATATGCTTCAGCATAAACATCATCAATATATGATAAAGCAATTTTTTCTATAAGTTCCACATTCCCGCCAAGTTTCCTGATATAGCGTATTGCACGACGCAACAAACGCCTCAAAATGTAACCTGCTCCGACATTGCTTGGAAGGATACCTTTCACATCTCCTATTAGCATAACTGAAGTTCTAATGTGGTCACAGACTATTCTCATTGCTTTTGTTGTTTCTTCATCTTGGCCATATTTAATTCCACAAAAGCTTTCAATTTCAGAAATAGCTTTTTCAAAAAGGTCGGTCATATAGCAATCGGTTGTTCCACTTAGAATCGCAAGATTTCTCTCAAATCCAAACCCAGTGTCTACGTTTTTTTGTTTAAGTTCTCTATATTCACCATTGCCAAGTTGTTCAAACTGCATATAAACGTCATTACCGATTTCGACATATCTATCACATGGACAGTTTATATCACAAGTGTCGCAACATTTGTTATCATGTTTTGGATAAAACCATTCGTTATCAGGTCCACAAGGGGTTCCAACTGTACCTTCCAAATTCCACCAATTATCATTTAGGAAAAAAATGTTTTCTTTTTTAACTCCAACTTCCTCTAAGAGTTTTGCAGTTTCATCATCTCTTGGAACTTTTTCGTTTCCAGCAAAAACAGTTGCGCAAATTTTGTCTGGGTCTAGTCCAAATTCTTTTGTTAAAAGTTCAAAAGACCACTTTGTTTTTTCCTTTTTAAAATAATCGCCAATGCTCCAATTTCCCATCATCTCAAAAAATGTAAGGTGGGTTTCATCACCAACATTATCTATATCAACAGTTCTTACACAGCCTTGCACGTTACAGAGGCGTTTTCCTTTTTCATGTTCCTTCTTTCCAAGTAGATATGGCATTAATGATTGCATACCTGCAACATTGAACATAACACCTGTTTCTCCGTCACCAATAAGTGAAACAGAACCAATGTCTTCATGCCCCTTGCTTTTGTAAAAATCCAACCATTTTTTTCTTAATTCTTTACTAGTTATTTTTTTCATTTGTTTTTCCTTTTATTTTTGTCGTCCCGCAAAAGCGAGTAACACAAATCTTAATAAAATTAATATAGACATTACGAGCGATGCAACATATGTTAAACCAGCAGCTCTAAGGACCTTTTTACAGCCAGGTATTTCTGTCGAATCTAAAATCCCCGTCTGTTCCAATATTGCCAATGCTCTGTTAGATGCGTTATATTCAACAGGCAACGTAACAAGATTCAATATAACTGCAATACCAAAAAATCCAATTCCAGACCAAAGAAAGATGCTTCCTATAACCCCATCAAGCCAGACGAAATTATACATTATCCCAATGAAAACCAAAGGCCAAAGTAAAACAGAAACTGCGTTTGAGAAAACAACAACTCCCTTTCTAAGTTTTGCCGGAAAATATCCCTTGTTGTGCTGGATTGCATGTCCAACCTCATGAAGTGCAACACCCAGAGCAGCAACAGAATCAGACGAAGCAACACTTTCTGACAATGAGACAACATTGTTCTTCGGATTATAATTATCAGTTAAATGTCCTTTTATTGTGCCAATTTTTACATTTTCCAAACTGGCACCGTCAAGAACTTTTCGAACAGCATCTTTAGCAATTATTCCGCTCTTTGCTTTAACTTTTCCATAATAGTTATAAGCGGAAGAAATTTTTGCTTGAGCAATTGACGCGAATATTATTCCAGGGATTAATATAACTCCCATTAAAATGTATTCCCAATAAAACATATATTTCTCCTAAAAAAGTTTTGATTTCTTCGTTAAGAAGGTCCACCACAAAATTGACCTTAAAAAGTCACCAATATAAGTCAAAAGAGCACTGTTTAAAAGTTCTTTTGCAAGTTTCATTTCCTCTTCATCAAATGTTTCGGTTTCTCTTAATAATTGAAGTCCTTTCTTTGATGCATCTTTTTCAAGCGGTATTGTCGCAAGTTTCAAAGAAATTGCCAAAATGAATATTCCAAGTGAAATTGCCAAACATGTCAAACCAATGTAATACATTTCAGGAAAAATCAAAAATAGAAAAAGTCCAATAATAGCAAATGGAAACATAAAATATCCAATTATTCTTACAATCTTTGAAAGAGTCTTGTTAAGTTTAAACTTTTTCGAATTTGTTAAATCTTGTTTGGCATGACCAAATTCATGTGCAACAACAGTCAATGCACCAACACTTGCAACATCGCACGTCGCTTCTGACAGAACAACCATTTTTGATTTTGAACTATATCCATCATTCAAATAGCCCTTAGTTCGTCCTACAGAAATTTTTGAATTAAAAACTTTATTGGTCAATTCAAGAGCAAACTCACCTCCTGTAATTTTTCTGTTACATGGAACGTTATTGCATTTGTCAAAAGTGTCTTCAAGTTGCGCTGTTGAATATGTAGCAATTGCAAGTGCAAAAAGCAAAAATATGACAACCGCCCCGATAAGAAAATATATCATGGAAAATATTATATACCTATAAAGGACAAAAAACAAGCGAATTTTCGCTTGTTATAAATTCAAATTTTAGTTGTCGACAATTAAATATATTTTTTAACACACTCTTCAATTTGATTTTTTTGTCTTAAACCAATCATTTTCTCTTTTTCTTCACCATTTTTGAAAATTATCATTGTTGGAACACTCATAATTCCAAATTGTTTTGCAATATCATAACTTTCATCAACGTCTACTTTAACAACATTATACTCACCGTTTGAACCAGCATCAACTTGTTCAAGAATTGGAGACAACATTTTGCATGGTCCACACCAAGTTGCAAAAAAATCCACAATCGTTGGCTTTTCACTTTTTATAACATCGTTAAATTCTTCACTTTGTATTACTTTCATAAATCCCCCTATTGCAATTCTATCACTAAAAAATTATTTTAACAAATGTTTATTAAACAATTAATAACATAACCTGCAATTGTTGCTCCACACATTGCCGGAAAGTAACTTATGCTTCCAACAACCCTTTCAGATGTTTTAATTGTTGTTTCATTTGAAAATGCAACTTTTAGTTTTTTCACTCCATTATCTTTTAACATTTTTCTAAATTTGCGTGCCAACCCATCATTATATGTCTTAAAAACATCACAGATTTGAAAATTCGGTATGCCAATTCTATTGCCTGCGCCCATAGCAGAAATAATATTTAAATTTCTTTTTTCCGCTTCAACTGCAAGCAAAACTTTATTTTCTAAATTGTCTATTGCATCAACCACAAAATCTATCTTATCATTTAGAATTTTATCTGAATTCTCAACTGTAAATTTTTCAAAAATGGCATTGACTTTGCACAACGGATTTATTTCCAAAATTCGTTTTTTTAATACGTCAACTTTTGGAGTCCCAACTGTTGATGAAAGCGCAATTATTTGTCTATTTATATTGCTCGTTGAAACAACATCAAAATCAACAATAGTTAATTCCCCAACTCCACATCTCGCAAGCATTTCAACAACATAGCCACCGACTCCTCCAACACCAACAACCAAAATATGGGCATTTGATAAAACGTCCATATTTTCTTTTCCAATTAAAATTTCTGTTCTTTTAAAATTTTCCATTATAAAACGTATTTCTTTAAATCATATTTTTTGCGTTTTTCGCCAAACGCATTTTGGACATAATTTTTATCGATTTTAACTTCAAGCATAGGATGGTCTCCTGTTGCATTGAATGAAATATCTTCCAAAACTTTTTCAATAATTGAATGAAGACGTCTTGCACCAATATTTTCACTTGTTTCATTTTCAACTTCTGCCATTTCAGAAATTTCAACAAGAGCGTCATCCGTGAATTTCAAATCAATATTATCAACTTTCAATAATTCTGCATACTGAGTTATTATTGATGCTTTTGTTTCGCTCAAAATCTTATAAAAATCATCTTTTGTCAAATTTTTAAGTTCAACTTTTATTGGAAATCTTCCTTGAAGCTCAGGAATCATGTCTTCAATTTTTGACACATGGAATGCACCCGAAGCAATAAACAAAATATAATCTGTTTTAACATTTCCATATTTTGTTGAAACAGTTGAACCTTCAACAATCGGCAATATATCGCGTTGAACACCTTCGCGAGATACATCAGGTCCATTTGATGAAGCACTTCTTCCAATGATTTTGTCCATTTCATCAATGAAAATGATTCCGTTCTCTTCAGCACGTTTGATTGCTTCGCTGTTTACACTGTCCATGTCAATCATTTTTTCACTTTCTTCTGATATTAAAAGTTCTCGTGCTTCTTTGACACTTATTCTTCTCTTTTTCTTTTTTTGTGGGAAAATTCCACCCATAATGTTCCCGATGTTAATTTCAGCAACTCCCCCTGAAAGGTCAAGAGGTTTTGGAGTGTCCTTTATTTCAACTTCAACAATTTCTTCATCATATCTACCGCTTTCATATGATTCTCTGACTATTTCTTTAAGTTCGTCTAAATTTGCATCAGGTTTTTTTGCAAATTGAGATTTAACAATTGCTTCAATCAAAATTTTATCGACAATTTCTTTCGCTTTCTTTTCAACTTCATGTTGTTTTTCGTCTTTTACCATTCTGACAGATGTTTCAACCAAATCTCTTACCATGCTTTCGACATCACGTCCAACATATCCAACTTCCGTGTATTTTGTTGCTTCAATTTTTATGAAAGGTGCTTTAACAAGTTTTGCAAGTCGTCTTGCAATTTCTGTCTTTCCAACACCTGTTGGTCCTTTCATTATTATATTCTTTGGAGTTATTTCATCTCTCATTTCTTTTGAAAGTTTGCTTCGACGATAGCGATTTCTAAGTGCAACAGCAACTGCTTTTTTTGCTTCGTCTTGTCCAATTATATATTGATCTAATTCATCAACAATTTGTTTTGGTGTTAAATTCATTTTTGCCTCCTACAATTCTTCAATGGTTAAATTTCCGTTTGTAAAAACGCAAATTTGCCCTGCAATTTCCAATGCTTTTCTAGCAATTTCTTTTGCACTTAAATCTGTGTTGTTGATAAGCGCTTTTGCTGCTGCAAGTGCATAATTACCCCCTGAACCAATTGCACAAACGCCGTCGGTTGGTTCAATTACATCACCCATTCCTGAAAGAATTAATATTTGACTGCTATCAGCAACAATCATCATTGCTTCAAGTTTTCTTAAAACTTTGTCTCCTCTCCAAAGTTGAGCAAGTTCAACTGCACTTCTCATTAAATTCCCAGAAAATTTGTTAAGCATTTCTTCGAAGCGTTCACACAAACTAAACGCATCTGCAACACTGCCAGCAAAACCAACAACAACTTTGTCATTGTATATTCTTCTAACTTTTATGGCATTGTCTTTAAAAATAACACTATTTTGCATAGTGACTTGACCATCACCTGCAATAGCAATTTTTCCATCTTTCTTTACTGCACAAATTGTTGTTCCTCTAAGTTCCATTAAAATTTCTCCTTTCTACATATTTTCATTCGAACTGGCGTTCTTCATCGGATTGACAAAAGTGTAAAATTTACATTTGTCACAAGCATAATAAATTTTACCAGCTTTGCTTCGTCTAACTGAAATATTCCCTTCGGAACATTCCGGACATTTTCCTATTATTTTTGGCTCATATTTAGGTTTATCTGAATTGAGTTTCATTATATTATTACACTTTGGAAACGCACTACATCCCAAAAATTTTCCGTATCTTCCTTCTCTAATAACCATTGGTGCACCACATTTGTCGCAAACAATATCTGTCTTTTGTGGTTCAATCTTTATTCGTTCGTAATTACTTCCCGCTTTTGTTAGTAGTTCAGAAAAACTTCCCCAAAAACTCTTTGCAACATCTTGCCAATTTTTTCCATTTTCAGCAATCTCATCTAGCCTGTTTTCCATGTCCGCAGTGAACTTCACATTTATAACTTGTCTGAAATTGTTACCCAAATATTGGTCAACAGCTTTTCCAAGTTCAGTTGGATAAAGCGACTTTCCTTCATGGGCAGTGTATCCGCGAGTGTCAAGAGTTGTTATTGTCATGGCATAAGTCGCAGGTCTTCCAATTCCCTTTTCTTCCATTTCTTTTACTAAACTTGCTTCAGTATATCTTGCAGGTGGTTTTGTGAATTTTTGTTCCATGGAAAGTTCGTTGAATTTCAACTTTTCTCCTGTTTCCATAACTGGGAGTTTTGATGGGTCATCTTCTTTTTCTGCATAATTTTTGTATACCGCTGTGTATCCCAAAAATTCAACTGTTTTTCCTGTTGCTTTAAAACCGTAGTTTTTCGCATTTATGTCTACGTTTACATTATTATAAATTGCATCTGACATTTGGCTGGCCAAAAATCTTTCATAAATAAGTTTGTATAACTTAAAATTATCTGGCGAAAGAGAACTCATAACACTTGCTGGTGTTCTCTGAATTGAAATTGGTCTGATTGCTTCATGGGCGTCCTGAGCATTTTCTTTTGTCTTATAAATATTAGGTTTTTCTGGAACATATTTTTCTCCAAATTCTTTTCCTATATATTCAAGCGCCTGATTTTGTGCATCAACGGAGACTCTTGTGCTATCAGATCTTATGTATGTGATAAGCGCAACTTTTCCTTCTCCTTGAAGTTCAACTCCTTCATAAAGTTGTTGAGCACAAAAAGAAGTTTTCTTTAAATTCATTCCAAGTTTGTTGAGCGCGTCTTGTTGCATAGTACTTGTTGTAAAAGGTGCTGGGGCATGACTTTTTGTTTGTGATTTTTTGATATTTGAAACAATGTAATCCGCGCCCTCAAGGTCAGATTTTATTTCATCTGCCTCTTCTTTGCACGTTACTTTAAGTTTTTTTCCATCTTTGGAATTTAAACTTGCTTTAAATTTAAATTTTTGTTCCTCTTTTTCTAATTGTGCAGAAATATTCCAATATTCTTCAGGAACAAATGCTTCAATTTCCTTTTCTCTATCAACAACAAGTTTAAGAGCAACAGACTGAACGCGTCCTGCACTGAGTTTTGGTTTGATTCTCTTACAAATAATTGGAGAAAGTTTGTACCCAACGATTCTGTCCAAAACTCTACGTGTTTGTTGAGCATTAACAAGGTTCATGTCAATAGGTCTTGGATGATTTAACGCTTCATTAACTGCTTTTTTAGAAATTTCATTAAACACAATTCGACAATTTGAATTTGGGTCAATGTCCAAAATATGTGTTATGTGCCAAGCAATTGCTTCTCCTTCACGGTCCGGGTCGGTTGCAATTAGAACTTGTTCAGCTTTTTTTGCCTTCTTTTTTAATTCTTCAATAAGTTCTTTCTTGTCCGACATAATTTCATAGTTAGGTGTCATATTTTTAAGGTCAACAGAAAAAGATGTTGCCGATAAATCACGAACATGACCTTTTGTTGCAAAAACATCATAGCCCGCTCCTAAATATTTTTTCAAAGTTTCTCTTTTTCCTGGACCTTCGATAATAACAAGTTTCATTTTAATCTCCTAAATAACCATATATCGGTTCCCTGGTAGTTGTTTAATTACTCCTTTGATTTCAAGCAGTGTTAACAACGGATTTAAGTTTTTTGTTTCCATTTTTGTAAGTTCAATCAACTCTTCAAATGACTTTTCGCCAGTTTCAAGTTCTTTTACAACTGCTGTTTCATCAAAAGTAAGTTGTTTTGGAAGCACTGAAACGGATTTTACAACTTTTTTATTAAAAACACAAACAATATCTTCATAGTCTAGCACACATGCACCTTGGGCGCTTCTGATAAGCCTGTTTGTTCCCTTGCTCATTGGACTTGTTATGTTCCCGGGAACAACAAAAATTTCTCTGCCAAGGTCAAGGGCAAATTCTTTTGTATGAAGTGAGCCACTTTTTTCACCTGCTTCAGTTATTAAAATCCCCAGTGATAACCCAGCAATTATTCTGTTCCTTTGAGGAAAAGTATACAACGCAGGTTTAAAGTCGGGACGATATTCACTAACCAAAAGACCTTCGTGTGCAATTTGTCTCGCAAGGTTTGTGTTAAAAGTTGGGAATATATGTTCAAATCCTCCACCAAGCACAGCAATTGTTTTTCCGCCATTATCAAGAGTAGTTTTATGCGAAATTGTATCAACACCACTTGCAAGTCCACTCACTATAGTAAATCCATTTTCAGAAAGTCCTTTTGCGAACTTTTCAGTTATAATTCGTCCATAAGGTGTTGGAGTTCGTGTCCCAACTATTCCAATGGAATCTGTTTCAAAAAGTGAAACGTCACCTATGCAAAAAAGCGTGAAAGGAGGTATTTCAAGGTCAAAAAGTTTTTTAGGATACAAATCAGAATATGGAGTTACAACTCTAATATTTTTTTTGTTGAGTTCATCTATAAATTGAGAAATTTTATCCTGTAAAATAGCTTGTTTAATTTGGGAAACAATTTTGTGACGTTTATATCCAAAATCTTTCTCCTGAGATTCAGTTTTCATTCCCTTCACAAAAATTGCATTAATTTGACTTTCATACTCTTCAAATTTTTCAACTAAATCTTTTGGAAATTCAAATAATGACAAAACTTCCTTTTCTTTTTGAAGGGATAAATCAAATAAACTCAGAAGAATGAGCGCTTTTTCATTTTCGTTGTATACAACATTCATCACGAATAGAGCATAACATAATTTTCTGAGATTTAAAAATTTTTTTAACAAATATTCAAGTGAAATAATATATTTTTGATAATGGCAAATAATATTTTTTATGAAAAAGGCGAAAAAAATTAGCTTAATCATATTTGTGAGTTTGCTATCGCTTGTTTTTTTAATTGCAACAACTTGTCTTGCAATAATTTTTTCTATTTCACATAATCAAACTTTTGAACCAGAAAAACTTATAAGCACTGACCTTAAAATTGAAGTTTTTGATGACAATGGAAATACTATTTCTGACAAGAACATGTTTAATAACCAATACATAAAACTTTCAAAATTAAATCAACATACACTTGATGCATTCACTTCAATTGAAGATAAAAATTTCTATTCACACAATGGCATTAATTTAAAAAGAATATCAAAAGCAATTTTAAAAAATCTTTCAAAAGGAAAAGCCGTTGAAGGGGCGTCAACAATTTCGCAACAACTTATAAAAAACACTCACCTTTCAAGCGAAAAAACTTATTCTAGAAAAATAAAAGAAATTGCGTTGACACTTCAGATGGAAAATCAACTTTCAAAAGATGAAATATTTGAAAACTATCTAAACGTCATTTATTATGGCAATAATATTTACGGAATTGAAAATGCTTCCCAGTTCTATTTTTCAAAGTCTGCAAGCGAACTTTCTCTTGACCAAAGTGCCATGCTCGCCGGAATTATAAAATCTCCAGGAAACTATTGCCCAATTTTAAATCCAGAAAAATGTTTAAAAAGAAGGAATCTGGTTTTAAGAGAGATGGAAAAAGATGGTAAAATTTCTAAAGAAGAGCTTGATGTTTCACTTAACACACCCCTTTCGCTTTCAATCAATGAAAATTTTGACCGTGGACAAAATTCCTATTCACAATGTGCAATTGAAGAAGCTTCAAAAATTTTAAAACTTCCTGCGAAACAAATTGCGCTTGGCGAATACAAAATATATACATACTTTAACCCAGAAAAACAATCTGCTCTTAAATCTGCACTTGATAACGAAAATTTGATGTTTGACCAAGCAGGAATTTCAATTAACAACAAAACACATGGCATTGAAGCATTCTATGGAAAGAGCACTTTTTCGGTTTTAAAATCAAAACGCCAACCTGGGTCAACAATCAAACCAATTTTGGTCTACGCCCCCGCAATGAATGAAAATATAATTTCACCGGCAACAAAAATTTTGGATGAAGAGATAAATATAAACGGATATTCACCTCAAAACTTTTCGAAGACATATTCAGGTTATATTAGTATCCGTGATTCAATAAAAAAATCTGTCAACATTCCCGCAGTTAAAACCCTTTCATATCTTGGAATTGACAAAGCAAAAAGATACTGCTCTCGCCTTGGAATAAACTTCGACGAAAGCGACAATGGTTATGCACTTGCTCTTGGCGGAATGACATATGGAACTGACATAAAAAGTCTTGCTGGTGCATACACAACATTTGCAAACAATGGAAATTATGTCACTCCATCGTTCATTAAGAAAATCTTAGATAAAAACGGAAAAGTTATCTATCAGCCATTAAATGTTCCTGACCAAGTCTTTCGGGAAGATTCAAACTATCTTACACTTTCAACTTTGATTTCAACTGCCGAAGAAGGAACAGCAAAAAAACTTGCTTCTCTTCCATATCAAGTTGGTGCAAAAACGGGAACAGTTGGAAAAAATCTCAACAATTCAGATGCTTACAGCATTGCCCTTACTTCAACCGACACAGTTGCAATTTGGATTGGAGATTTAAAATCAAATAATATCGGAAATCTTACAGGTGGGAATCAACCAACTTCTGTAATTAAGAATTATTTTACATCAATCTATAACAAATCAACACCAAAAGATTTTTCAATTCCAACAAGTGTAACTGAGGTTGAACTTGATGCAATCGAATTGGATAAAAATAATCTCGTTTTAAAAGCAAATGATTATACTCCACCACGATATAAGGTTTCTGAAATATTTTCAAGATTTAATCTTCCAAAAGAAAAATCCACAAACTTTCTTGAAATTTTACCAGCAAAACTATCTGGAAAAGTCGCCAATTCAAATATAATCCTTCAATTTGATGCTGAAAATTATTTAACTTATGAGTTGTATCGAATAGATAAAAATAAAGACACACTTATAAAAACTTTTGAAGGTGAAAGCGGAAAAGTTTCATATACAATTCCTCAAAGTGAAAACAAGACAAAATTTTATTTAATAACTAAAATAAAA
>JAEDFV010000005.1 GCA_016297845.1 Clostridia bacterium | reverse complement strand
CAGATGGCAAACCATCTGCAAGCGGAATGGGAACGACAAAAACTGGAGAGAAGATTTCTCAATATTATGATGCTCGTTTCATAAAAGAAAGTGAACTAAACACTGAAAAAAGATTTAATCATTGCACTTGGTCTGGATTGTCAAAACTCAAAAAAGATGGGATTGTAATTCGAAGTCAAGTCAAGGGGTCGACTTTAGACGTAAATTTGTACGACCCAATACACACAATGATAATCGGAACAACTGGCTCTGGTAAAACTCAAACTTACATCAACCCTTCAATTCAAATTTTGTCCCAAATTGGTTCAAAACCATGTTTAGTTATGACTGACCCAAAGGGCGAGTTATATCGAGATAATGCGATTTGCCTTAAAAAAGCTGGGTACAGAATTTCCGTTCTTGATTTAAGAAATCCATATGCTTCAACGCGCTGGAACCCTATGGACAATGCATATGTCCAAACACATCGTGCTCACAACCTTGAAAGTGAAGTTAAGATTCATCGTGGTGATTCGCCAAAAAATTATAAACTTAAATTAGCAAATGATCTCAAAGATTACAATGAAGAATGGTACGAATTTAATAATGTTGCATATGCAAACAAAGACCACCTTAAAGGGGACATTGACGCTAAAGCTCAAGAACTTATAGACAACGCTGAAAACGAACTTCGTGAAGTTGCATCTGCAATTGTCCCAATTGAATCTAAACACGATTCTTCATGGGAACGTGGAGCGCAAGACTTCCTTTTTGGTCTTATGCTGGCCATGCTGGAAGACAGTTTTGACCCTGAACTTAAAATGACTAGGGAAAAATTTAACTGCTACAACTTGGCAAAAATTGCAACATACAAGGATTCAGATCCCGACAACCCTTTTGGAACATTGAGAAACTATTGTTCATATCGTGACAAATTTTCTAAAGTTACTTCTTTAACTTCAACAACAATTAATAATGCTCCTAACACAACCAGGTCATATATGGGTGTTTTGATGAGCCGAATTTCAATTTTTCAAGATGCAGGAATATGTTATGCAACAAGTTTCAGTGATTTAAACTTCGATGATTTCACAGATGTTCCAACAGCTTTCTTCATTAAAGTTCCAGATGAAAAAGAGAGCAGACACTGTATTGCAACAATGTGTATTTCACAACTTTATAAGAAATTGGTTGAAAAGGCGAGTGAAACTCCTTCGCTTAGATTAAACAGAAATGTTTATTTCATGCTAGATGAGTTTGCAAACTTGCCTAAAATTGAAAAAATGGACAGTTTGGTAACTGTCGGCCGTTCAAGAGGAATTTTCTTTTCACTTGTTGTTCAGTCATATAGCCAATTAGATAACAAATATGGGCGAGAAATGGCAGAAACAATTCGTTCAAACTGTAATATTCAGATTTTTATTGGAACGGAAGACCAAGAAACGCGTGAAAAATTCTCAAAAATGTGTGGTGATGTCTCGATTGAAACTACATCAACATCAAAGAGCAAGGGGGAAGGTCAAGGCGGGTCAAGCACTTCGACTCAAGTGCAACGTTCAACACGACCTTTAATATATCCATATGAACTTGGTCAACTTGAAAAGTTTGAAGTTATTGTAAAAATCTTTAAAGAAAATCCTATGAAAATAAAAATGACACCATTCTATGCAACTCCACAATTTGACAAAACACAGGCCCCAGAAGAGTATGCACCTTCAAAAGCACTTAATGAATCTGAAATTTATTATGATATAAATGAAAGAAACAAAAAAGTTATGAAAAGCAGTTTTAGTCCTTTTGACGACTTTGATGGATTTAATTAAAAAAACGATATTGAGAAATATCGTTTTTTATTGACTAAAAAAGTCGAAAATGATAGAATAATAGCATGGAAAAAAGAGTTGAAGCGTTTAAAGAAAAATTCTCAAAAGATTTTCCAGATTATATTAAGAAATCTTTTGTAAAAATTCACAATTATGAAAAAAATGGCAAAATTGAAAATTTTGCTTTGATATGCAACATGCAAGAAAAAGGTCTTGGCGCAGAGAAAATTGAAGCACTTAAACAAAAAATTGCTTTATCACAGAATGTGACAGCCTCTTTGTGTGAATTTTTTAAAGACAATACAGAAGCTTTAAACTATTTAACAACATATTATATTGACCACAGCGGAGATATGTCAAACATCGAAGAAGTTGTTACTTTTGTCGGAAATGGGTTGAAAACAAATAAAGTTGGGCTGAAAAAAAATAATAATATTAGCGCATACAGAATAAACGAAGATGGTTCACTTGAACAAGAATTTGCATTTAAAGCAAATTTCAAGATTGAAAAGGTTAATGGAGCTTTCCGTTGTTGGATAGACAGTGCAGAAACGCGTGACGATGAACGAGGTAAGGGGTTATATACAACAGTTTTAAGTGATATGCTCCCAAAAATTTGTTTGAAACAGGGAATAAAATCTATTGTTTTGCAGGCTGATGCCTTTGCAACAAACAGCGATAAATCACAAAAAGAACTTGAATCTTTATATGTTAACAATGGATTTACAAAAGTTTCAAAATCTGAAATTTCCGATTATGTTGGCGTAACTGGAGATGATTTTGAAGAAGGTAAACCTGTTTTCTTAAAACAGCTTCAACTATCTCAAGAAATGTGTCTTTAAAAAAACCTTTGGAGTTTCCAAAGGTTTTATTTTGCTTCCAAGTTTTTTTGCAAAAGGTCTCGAATTTGGGTTAACAGTTCTTCTTGCTTTTCATTGGATTTTGAATTATCCTCAGTTGCTTTAATTACACTGCTAATTATTTCATTTTTGTTTTGTTCAGATTTTTCGGTTGTAACAATATCCGCTGGCATTTCTGTGATTGATTCTGGTGTTAGAGATTGTTCGATTTCAGTTGTTTCAGACATGATTTTTTTTGTTTCTTCCATCACTTCTTCTGCTGTAGGTGCAACTTGTTTCTTTTTTCGTCCCCATTTTTTAACATCTTTTTTTATTTTGTTGCCGACTTGTTCAAGTTTTTCTCGAGACTTAATTACTATTTTTATAGCCAAAAAAATAAAGAAAGATATTATCAGAAAATCAAGAATTGTTTGAATAAAATTCCCATAATACAGCGCGCTTTCAGCAATTCCGTTTGCTGGGTCAGCAGGGGTTATAACCCATTTCCAATCTGATACACTTACACCACCAGTTGCAAGACTTATTAAAGGCATTATTATATCATTCACTAAACTTGTTGTTATTTTCCCAAATGCTCCACCTACAACAACACCAACTGCAAGGTCAAGAACATTTCCTTTTGAGATAAATGCTTTAAATTCACTCCAAAATTTTTTCATATATTCCTCCATCGTGAGTGTACATCTTTTTTGAAAAAAACAAAGCTGGTTATAAGATGTTGTCGTCGTAGTTAATGTTTTTTGGTTTATAAACAAATGATGCTAATGAAAGAAGTAATAAAACAGATGACATAACTACATAATATATATTCATTTTTACAATCATGCTCGAAAAAAGCAATATAAAGGAAGCAAGCAAATATCCTTTTGTACGTTGACGTGAAATAGAACTTAACAAAATATCTTTGAACTTTGGCTTTGATGCCAATTCAATTTCCTTTAAATTGTCTGGATAGAAATTATATGGTTTTATGAGTTTTATAAAACAGTCGCGTGAATCAAGAAGAACAATTTTTTTGTCTTTTATTTTTGATGCGAACGTTTTGGCGTCAGTGCCTACTTTATAAGTACAGATAACTAATTTGCTGGGCGAATATTTTTCTGTTTTTTTAATTATTTCTAGCAAATCTTGGGCACAGAATGAATTGAAGGAATATGTTGGATAGACAACTGTGTTTTGATTTGTTTCGCTTTTTTCTTTGCCGGACAATATCAAATATTTTGAAAGCGTTTTTACTGAATATTTTATTTTACAAAGAGAAGAAAAATATTGAATTGCTTTTTTATTATCATAGATAAAATTTAATGAAATTTTCTCTGCTAATTGTTCCTCTTCTTTTTTTAGATTGTTTTTCTTGTTTTTTCTTTGCAACAAAAAATGAATAAACATTTCTATAATAAGTGTCAATATGGCAGTGTACACAAGGGAAAGAGATAAATCCTTTATAAAGTATCTGAACCACACAAAACAAATCATAAAAATTAAAAATATTCTGAATAAAAGGTTAAAAAATTTAAAAATCATAGTTTAATTATTGACATAATTAATCTATATAATCAAAATGAATTAAATAATTTGACAAAAAAATATATATTATATAAAATATAATCATGAATAAAGAATTTATTGAAAATTTAATAAAACTTCTTGAGTCTAAAAAATTAAAAAATATTGAAGCTTTCGATTTGAGTGACAAAAGCGAACTTATAAAATCAATAGTTCTTGCAACAGCTCAAAATGAAAAAATGAACAAACAAATTGCAAATGAAATCAAACAGCATTTTTTTGAACAAGGAGTTGATGTCTTGATAGATGGAGAATTTCCAGGAGACTGGATTATTCTTGATATGGGAGAAATTTTGGTTGAACTTTTCACTGAAGATATGAGAAATCATTACAGCTTAGAAAAATTGTGGGGAAGTCAAAAAAACAGTTTGATTGGAACTAAACAAAAAAAGAAAACAGTTAAAAAATAACTGTTTTTTTTAACTGATTTTTATTTCCACATTTTCACCTGTTTCAGCATCTTGATACATGAGCCAATAACCTAATTCGTTTGGTTTTTCTGGGTCTAAGGGTAGCCATTGAGAAATTCCACTGAATTCTTTTGGCGGGTCGAAAGTATATTCCCCAGGCATTCCATAGCAAACATATGAAACCTTTTCGTCTTCATAAATTAGTCCAATAACAAAATACTTTCCATTGTCTTCATAGTCAACTTTCACCCATTTACTGTTTGGGATTATTTCGTTTAAAAATGTTTCCTCGGGATATTTTTCAAAAAGAATTGATAATTGTCCTTTAATTTCATTGTAAAAATCCAAGTTTGATTCTTTCGTGTCATTTTCAGGATATAAAGGCTGTTTTGTTACATTTGTTGGAGGACGATTGTAGAAAGCATTTCGATAGTTGCAGTTTGCACATTTGTCGCTTTGGCACTCTTCACACAAGCTTTTGTCTATTGCTTCTTCTATATCTTGTTTTTCTGTTTCAATGTAGTCAATTCCGCTCTTGTTGAGAGAATTTTCAACTTCGTCCACACTTAGGTCTGTTTTGTCCAAAAGTGAAAAATTTTTGCATAATGCAATCGTTGTTTCATTTTCAATTTTGTTGTCACTTGACCCGGAAAGAAGAGGAGTTGCGTTTCCGCCAACAATGTTTATAAGCGCACAAGTGAACGATGGAAGTTTTTCAACATCAAGATTGAAGGTGAATGAATCTCGTCCATCAAAGGTCAATGCGGATTTATAAACTTGTTTGTCGATTAAAAATCCGAGTGTTAAAATTCCTTTTGGAATAGACTTGAAATTATACAATCGAATTTTCCCCAAAAATCCGTCTTCTGCTTTTTCTAAATTTAAAACTGCTTTTTCGCTTGAACCAATAAGCGAAGAAAGAATGATTGTTTTATCTTTCATGTTTTCTCCTAACATAAATATTATATATGAAGAGAAAACACCTATTGCGCATGAAAAAGAAAATAATTTGCGTTTTTTTGTTGTTTTTTGGCGAAATTTTACAATTTATCACATAGAAAGATAAATTCTTTTATTGAAAGCTGTTCAGCTCGCGTTGATGGAGATTTCCCCATTTCTTCAAGCAATTTTTCAAGTTCTGTTTTCGATATGCCAAGTTTGGCTAGATTATTTGAAAGAGTTTTTCTTCGAGCAGAAAATGCT
Source organism: Clostridia bacterium (assembly GCA_016297845.1). Lineage (GTDB taxonomy): Bacteria > Bacillota > Clostridia > Christensenellales > UBA1242 > UMGS687. Next base: position 48,862 of record JAEDFV010000005.1, on the reverse strand, counting down.
GTTTTGACGACAGTTGAAAATTTTTTGTCACTGATTGCTTTTTCTTTTTTTGTTGGGGTAATTTTTATTAGCGCCGAATCGACGTTTGGCGGAGGAGTAAACATTTGTCGTCCTACAGTTCTGAGATATTTAACATCTGCATAATAATTAATCATTATTGTTGAAATCCCATAATCTTTTGAGTTCTCTTTTGCCGAAAATCTTTCAGCAACTTCTTTTTGAACCATAACTGTCATTGATTTAACGCGATTTGTTTGTTCAAGAAATTTGAAAATTATTGGAGATGTTATGTAATATGGGAGATTTGCCACAATTTTGTAATTTCCTTCAAAATGTTTTTCAATCTCAGATATGTCCTCTTTGAGTGCATCTCTCATAACCACAGTCAAATTTCCATTTTGTTTTTGAATGTCCATGAGATGCTCAGTCAGGTTTTTGTCTATTTCATAGCTCACAACCTTTTTTGCTTTTTCACAAATCTTTTTTGTAAGGGTTCCTGCTCCCGCTCCAATTTCCAAGACTTCGTCGTCAGATGTTATTTCTGCATCTGAGACTATTGCTGAAAGCAAATTTCCGTCAAATATGAAATTTTGCCCGAATTCTTTTTTAAATTTAAAATTTTCCATTATTCGCCAAGCCTTTTAAAAATTTTATGTGCATTTTTTGTTGTTATTTCCTCAACTTCCTTTTCTGGAATCCCTGTTATTTCTGAAAGTTTTTTTCTGATTATAGGTATATTTGCAGGAGTGTTGGTTTGTCCGCGAAAAGGTTCAGGGCTTAGATATGGACAGTCTGTTTCCAAAAGCACTCTCTCAAGTTTAACTTCCCTTAGAACTTCAGGCATAACTCTTGAGTTTTTGAAGGTTATAGAACCGCCAATCGAATAATATAATCCGAGTTTTTCTATCCTTTTTGTTGTTTCAATGCTTCCAGAAAAGCAGTGAATTATTCCCGAATATGTTAATAAATTTTTGTTCATTTCTAAACACTTAAGAGTTTCGTCAGTTGCATCTCTCATGTGAATTATGAAAGGAAGTTCAAGCATGTTCGCAAGTTTTAATTGTTTCAAAAAAACTTCCTTTTGTTTTTCAATCAAGATTTCTTTTGTTAAATTCATATTAGGATAAATCTTTAAAATTTCTTCTATTTGCAAATCAAGATTATAAAAATCTAAACCGATTTCGCCGATAGCAACAATTTTTCTGTTTTTAATTGCAGTTTTTGCTAGTTCCTCAAAATTTTCATCATACTCAAAACAAGAATGTGGATGAATTCCAATTGAGGCAAACACGTTGTCATATTTATTTGCAAGTTGAATTGCGAGCACGGAAGAAGAAAGGTCGTGACCTGAACAAATTATTTTTTCAACGCCATTTTGTCTTGATTTTTCAATAATCTCTTCGACATTTGAGATAAGCCTTGAATCGTTTAAATGCGAATGTACATCAACTAACATGATTTTATTATATATCTTTTTATTTCACAAATCAAACTATTATCTTGACAAATTATTTAAAAGATATATACTAGAGATGTAGTTAGCCAGATGGTCGCATGTCTTTGTAATGAAGAACATGAGGAAAGTCCGAGCTCCAAAGAACAGGGCGCCAGTTAACTGCTGGTGGAGGCGACTTTAAGGAAAGTGCAACAGAAATAAACCGCTTTGTCTTTTGACAGAGTAAGGATGGAAAGGGGAGGTAAGAGCTCACCGCACGTTTGGTAACAAAAGTGGCACATGTAAACCCCGCCCGGAGTAAGGTTAAAAGAAGCATTAGGGTTGTTCGCTCGCTTCTTAATAACACCGCTTGAATACGTTGGGAACAACGTATCTAGATAGATGGCCATCAAATACAGAACTCGGCTTATAGACTAACTATACAAATAAAACAGTCCCTAATTTGGAACTGTTTTTTTTGTTAAAATAATGTATCTAGAATTTTATTTTTTAATTCGTCAATATTTTCATTTTTCTTTGCGGAAAGATAGATTGCGTCATGGGGCAGTTGTTTTCTAAGTTCTATTGCTTCTGTTGTTGTTAAAACATCAACTTTGTTGTAAACGGTCAAAAGAGGAATTTCTTGTGCTCCAATTTTTTCTAACTCGTCCAAAACTACTTTTTCATGCATTTCACGATGTTTGTCAGTTATATCAATTAAGTGTATTATAAGGTCACTGGAAGCAACTTCTTCAAGAGTTGCTGAAAATGCGGGAGCAAAAGCTTTTGGAAGTTTGTTTATGAAGCCAACGGTATCGGTCAAAACAATTTGTTTTCCAGGTGCAAGCCATAGCAAGCGAGTTGTTGTGTCAAGAGTTGCGAATAATTTGTCGTCTGCATAAATTCCAGCTTTTGTTATCAAGTTCATAAGTGTCGATTTTCCTGCATTTGTGTAGCCGACAATTGAAACAGATTTCACATTGCCTTGATTTCTGTTTTTTCTTCGAAGAAATCTTTCATTTTTTATTTTTTCAATTTGAGTTTCAAGCTTTGAAATTTGTTCGTGTATTTTGCGTTTGTCAAGTTCAAGCGCTGTTTCACCTGGGCCTCTCATTCCAACTCCGCCAGAGCCAAATCGACCACTTGTCCCAGAAATTCCTGAAAGTCGTGGCAAATAATATTTTAGCATTGCGAGTTCAACTTGGAGTTTCCCTTCATTGGAGAGTGCACGCTTTGCGAATATATCTAAAATTAGAGTTGTTCTGTCAATAACTTTCACACCAATTATTTCAGAAATATTATTTATCTGTGAGCCAGAAAGTTCGTTGTCTGAAATTGCTAAATTTGCTCCGCTTGTTTCAATGAGTTCTTTGAGTTCAAGAACTTTACCGCTCCCAATGTAAGTTGCTGGAGTTATCTCTTTCGCTTTTTGAAAAAGTTTTCCAACGACATCAACGCCAGCTGTTTCAGCAAGACGTTCAAGTTCTTTTAAACTTGCATACCCATCATCATTTCCAAGACTCATTCCGAATAACACGGCAATTTCTTTTTCTTTTTTAATTTCCATAAATACATTATAAACAAAAAACAAACTTTTTCAAAGAGTTTGTTTGTTTTTGTGAAATAAGAGTTTTTTAAATTTTTGGAATTAACTATTAAAAAGAATAAAAATTTGATTTTTGACCCAACTGTTCTTCAATTCTCAAAAGTTGGTTGTATTTTGCAACTCTGTCAGTTCTTGATGGAGCACCTGATTTAATTTGCCCTGCATTGAGAGCGACGGCAAGGTCTGCGATTGTTGTGTCTTCTGTTTCTCCACTGCGGTGGGAAATAACAACTTTGTATCCTGCAGATTTTGCTATGTTGATTGCTTCAATTGTTTCGGTCAATGTCCCAATTTGATTTACTTTAATTAAAATTGCGTTGGCAACATTGTTTTCAATTCCCTTTTTAAGTCTTTCGGAATTAGTTACAAAAAGGTCGTCGCCAACAAGCTGAATTTTTTTGCCGAGTTTTTTTGTAAGTTTTTTCCACCCGTCCCAATCTTCTTCCGACAGTGCGTCTTCTATTGAACAAATTGGATATTTTTTTGTCATTTCAACCCAATATTCAATCATTTCATCTGTTGAATACAATTTTTTTGTTTTCCAAAAATAATAACCAGATTTCCCGATTTTTTGTGCTTCATTAAACATTTCCGTGCCTGCAACATCGACACCAAGTTTAAAATCCTTTTTAGGTTTATAGCCTGCTTTTTCAATTGCTTCAATTATACATTTAAATGCATCTTCGTCGCTTTTGAAATTTGGCGCAAAGCCTCCTTCATCTCCAACAGCAGTTGAATATCCTTTTTCTTTTAGAATAACTTTGAGAGAGTGAAACGTTTCTGCACACATTTTAAGTGCTTCTTTAAAATTTTTTGCACTAATTGGCAAAATCATAAATTCTTGAATATTCACGCTGTTATCTGCGTGTTTTCCACCATTTATTATGTTCATCATAGGAAGGGGGAGGAGATTGCCTTGCCCTTTTCCAATATACTCATACAACGAAAGACCAAGACACTTTGCGCCTGCTTTTGCACATGCAAGAGAAACTCCCAAAATTGCGTTTGCGCCAAGATTAGATTTGTTTTTTGTTCCATCTAGCTCAATCATTGCTTTATCTATTTTTTCTTGTTCAAGGACATTCATTTTTAAAATTGCAGATTTAATTTTTGTGTTAACGTTGTCAATTGCTTTTTCAACTGATTTCCCATTGTAATTTGTTTTATCTCCGTCGCGAAGTTCAATTGCTTCAAATGCACCAGTTGAAGCACCGGAAGGAACACTTGCTGTTGCAATTGTTTTATTATTGATTTCTACATCAACTTCAACAGTTGGGTTGCCCCGACTATCCAAGATTTGTCTAGCATGGACATTTGTTATTAGATATTTTTTCATAAAAATCCCCCTACAATTTCCTTAATTATATAATACCAATTAATTTTATCCAAGCGAAAAGAAAGTTTGCACTTAAATATATTTAAATTCGTTGAAAATTTATTTATTTTGTGATATATTCTTCTTCAGAAAGGATACAAAAATATATGTACGATTTTAAAAGCGTTGAAAAGAAATGGCAAAATAAATGGGAGAATGATGAAAGGTTCAAAGCTGTAGATTTTCACCCAACAAAACCAAAATTTTATATCTTATATGAATTTCCAAACGTAAGCGGAAAGAGTCTTCACATGGGACATCTTAAAGGGACAATTCCCGCTGATGCGCTTGCAAGATACAAAAGATTCAAGGGGTATAACGTTTTGTTTCCGATAGGTGGTGATGCCTTTGGTCTTCCTGCTGAGAATGCTGCCATAAAATATGGAACAGACCCAAAAGATTTTGTTGAAAACGGATTCAAAACAATAATTGCCCAATTAAAAGGGCTTGGAATGTCCTTTGACTACAGCAGAGCATTTTGTACGAGCGACCCAGAATATTACAAGTGGACACAATGGATTTTCTTGCAACTTTTAAAAAATGGAAAGGCTTATAAGCAAAAGGGAACTGTTAATTACTGTGAGCATTGCCAAACTGTTCTTTCCAATGAAGATAGTCAAGGGGGAAAATGTGACCGTTGTGGCAATGATGTAATTCAAGTTAATCGAGATGTTTGGTTCTTGAAAATGAAAGAATATGCCGAGAAACTTCTTGGAAATGTTGACAGAATTCAAATGGCTGATTATTTGAAAGAAGCGCAACGAAACTGGATAGGCAAAAGCGAAGGTGTTCAAGTTAAATTTCAAATAGTTGATGAATCAGGGAAAAACATTGGTGAAGTTGAAATCTTTACAACGTGCATTGAAACGATTTACGGAGTAACTTTTGTTTCACTTGCGCCAGAAAATGAACTAGTTGAAAAACTTGAACCATTTATAAAAAATATGAATGAGGTCAAAGACTATCAACGAAAAACTGCATTAAGAAGTGAGTTTGAAAGAAAGAGTCAAGTTAAAGAAAAAACAGGTTGCCTATTGGAAGGGGTCTATGCGATAAACCCTGTAAACGGCAAAAAGGTCAAATTGTTTTTGGCAGACTTTGTTCTTAATGGTTATGGAACTGGTGCAGTTATGGCTGTTCCAACTCATGACCAACGCGACTTTGAATTCGCTGAGAAGTTCAATATTCCTATGATACAAGTTATTGAAGGTGATGTTTCAAAATGTGCTGTGGAAAAGTCAGAGTATCTTGAAAAGAACAGTTTGATGATGAATTCGGGCGAATTTAGTGGAATGAAAGTCAAAGATGCAAAACCTCTTATGGCTGAAATGATAGTAAAAAATGGCTGGGGAAAAAAGGTTGTTAACTATTCGCTTAAAGATTGGCCATTCAATCGTCAAAGATATTGGGGTGAACCTTTCCCTGTTGTTTTTTGTGAAAAATGTGGAATAGTTCCTTTGGAAGAAAAAGATTTGCCTTTGCTTCTTCCAAAAACTCATGACTACATGCCAAATGCAAACGGCGATTCTCCACTTTCAAAAATACACGATTTTGTAAACTGCACTTGTCCTAAGTGTGGTGGCAAAGCAAGGCGTGAAACTGACACAATGCCAAATTGGGCAGGTTCTTCGTGGTACTGGCTCAGATATTGTGACCCACACAATAGTGAAAAACTCGCAGATTTTGACAAGTTAAAATATTGGGGAAGTGTAGATGTTTACACCGGGGGAACAGAGCATATAACAAGGCACGTTTTGTATGCTTTCTTCTGGCAAAATTTCTTGTATGACATTGGGGCAGTTCCAACACGTGACCCATTCATACGTAAGATGGGAAGTGGGCTTGTTCTTGACAGCGAAGGAAAGAAAATGAGCAAATCGTCAATCAACGGAGTTTCACCACAAGAAGTAATTGACAAATATGGTGTTGATGTGGCAAGAATGCATGTTCACTTTTTGGCAGGGTATGAAGACAGTTGTCAATGGACTTACAGTGGAATTGAAGGAATTGTTGGGTTCTTGGATAAAGTTTGGAAACTTCAAGATATAATCAAGGGAGATGGAATTTCCGAAGAACATGAAGTTGAATTGAATGCTTTAATAAAGAAAATTTCTGATGATTATGAGAATTTGAAACTCAACACTGCAATTTCTGCTTGTATGATTTTCTTGAAAAAGATTAAGGCAGATGGTTATATTACAAGAGAAGAATTGAGACAGTTTTTGATTTTACTAAATCCTCTTGCTCCACATATGACAAGCGAAATGTATGAATTGGTGTTTGGAAAAGATATTCTTGACGCATCTTGGCCAGAATATGATGAGAAAAAGACAACAAAAGACGATTTTAATCTTCCAATTCAAGTTAACGGAAAAATGCGTGGAACAATTCTTGTTCCAAGGTCAATTTCTCAAGAAGAAGCGATTGAGAAAATAAAAGCTGAAGGAAAAATTCAAATTGATTTTGATGGTGTTAAAAAAATAATTTTTGTTCCAGGAAGAATCATAAACTTTATAATTTAAAGCACGCATTTTTTGCGTGTTTTTTATTCGAACAAAATTATTCGCATAATATTTTGATATTTTGAAAAATTATGTTATTATGAGCATAACGTAAGGGGGAATATATGAGAAATAAATTTTTATATTGCTTGCTACTTATTATTGTTGCAATTCCTTGCATGATTTTTGCTGGATGTGGTGACGACGTAGAAAAGCAAATTCATTATGATGCACATGGCTATGAAGTAAATCAAGAAAATGCTGTGAGTTTTGTGACGCCAGGATCATGGAAAGGTGATGGCTCTTTTAGTGGTGTGAGCGGATATATCAAGGCGGGCTCCACAATTTCTTATGACATTGTTTTGTGCGATGGATATGACGCTGACACTTTGAAAATATATAATAATGGCAAAGAAGTTAATTGGACAAAAAGCTCATCTTATGATGCAGAAAAGACAATTGAAACAACAACAATTCAAACATATCAACTTGTTGGAAATGTAACAATCAAAAATGCCACAGAAGACGTCAATCTTACTGCAACATGCGATTCAAAAACGATTAGCTTAACTTTTGTTGCAAAAGATGGCAAAACTCCAACATCTGAGCAAGAAACAAATTTGAAAAATTTTGTTTTAAAAGATGGAACAAATCTTTTTGATGCTTTGCAATCGCAAGACTATTCATTGAATATAAAATATCATGAATTGAAAAACGGAATGATCTTAAAAAGCGGGAAAGCAATTGATTACTATTCTTTTTCATCAAACTCAGAATTTATGAGTATGGGATGGATTGAAGCGTTATATTCCAAAGATATGAATTTGTATAAATACTCTGTAAATTCCGCTGTAACAAAAAATATGCAAATAGAAATTGATTTTGATGCATTAACTTTGAATCATTTCAGTGTTGTCAACAATGCAGGGAAAGCGTTAAGCATAAAATATAATAATGTTGACATTAATGCTGATGGCACGTTTGCTTCTGACACAAAAGGATATGCTTACATTACTTTAGCAGATTTAGCAGGTGTTGACATTTCAAATGCAGAGCTTTTCTGCAATGGAACAAAATTGCAAAAATATACTTTGGGTGGAGAAACTTATTGGACATTGCCTTTGTCGGCCACTCCACTTGGATATGTGAATTACAATTCAGAAATAGACGCTAGTTATTATAGCGGAGTTTACAGTTATAATTTAGTTTTGAAGGGTTTAGATTTCACAAATTCAACAACCTATAACAAAATCACAATCCTTGCTTCAGAGTGTGAAGCAAACAAAACATGGGATGACAATTTTGTATATTATGATGGCGAAAACACAGTTTACTACCAAGACTCCTACACATTCTTTTATGATTTGCAACAAGTCAGCGAAAAACCAAACACAATCAGCATAATAAAAAATGGTGACGAGCAAAACAAAACTTTAATCAACATTGAGGATTACACTTTAAAAGAAGAAATCCAAGCGAAAAAGGAATTTGTTGTTGCTAATTTCAGAATTAGATATTATGTAAGAGATGAAAATGCAAGTCATTCAATGCAAAATATATCGGAAATTTGGATAAGCATTGATGATTCGGCTTCAAGCGAACAAGTGAAATATGAAATTTTGTTTTATAAAGCGTAATTAAAAACAGCATTTATTGCTGTTTTTTTATGTGAATTTTGCAATTTATTATGAAGTTTTGAAGCCGTGTGATATAATGTATTTCAATTACGGGAATTATTAATGATTTATAAGTTAATAATTTATTGAAAAAATCTTGAAACATTTCAAGAAGGAGGGGGCGTGAAAAAATTATTTCGATTTTTCAAGGGTTACAAAAAAGAAATGATTTGCGCGCCTTTGTTCAAATTTTTTGAAACAATAACAGACATTGTAATTCCTTTAATTGTTGCCAACATGATTGATATTGGTGTTAAAACTCACGATATAAAATATATTGCAATTTGGGGCGCTGTTGTCATCGTTCTCAACATAATTGGAATTGTAAGCGCAATTGTTTGTTCAAAACTGTCAGCAAAAGCATGCTCAGGTGTGAGTTATGAAATTCGCAAAGGGCTTTATGCCCACATTAACACTTTGTCCCATGCAGAATTAGATAAATTTGGAACTGCGACATTGAACAATAGAATGACGCATGATGTAACAAGAATAGAAACAGCGCTTGGCACATTTTTAAGAGCAGTTATGAGAGCGCCCTTTTTGATAATTGGTTCCACAATAATGGCCATGATAATTGATGTTAAACTCTCACTTTTGTTTCTTGTTGTTGCACCAATAATCTTTTTTGTAGTGTTCTTCATCTTGAAAAAAAGCGAACCTTTGTATAACGAAACACAAAAAGACCTTGACAAGGTTTCAGAAATAACAAGAGAAAATTTGCAAGGAATCAGAGTTGTTCGCGCATTCAACAAGCAAGATTATGAAGAGCAAAGATTCACGAAAGCATCAAAAAAACTTCGCAAATCATCAATAAAAGTTGTTTCAATTTCTTCCTTATTAAATCCCATAACAGTTACAATAATCAATTTTGCAATTATTGCTGTAATGTGGTTTGGGGGACTGCAAGTTGATGCTGGACAACTTACACAGGGACAGATTATTGCCTTTGTAAATTATCTCATGCAAATTTCCATGGCACTTATTTCGCTTGCAAACGTGATTATTTCTTTTGTCAAAGCAATAAACTGTGCAAGCAGAATAAATGAAGTTTTTGATACATCACCATCTGTTATTGAAACAAACAAAGAATTTATTCAATTAGATATTGATGCAAATGTTCCTAAAATTGAATTTAGAAATGTAAGTTTCACATATTCAAGTTCGGCAAAGATGGCTGTTAAAAATTTGAGTTTCAAGGCAAAAGCTGGAGATATTATTGGAATAATTGGGGGAACGGGAAGTGGGAAAAGCAGTGTTGTAAATCTCATACCTAGATTTTTTGATGTTACAGAAGGACAAATTCTTGTTGATGGAATAAATGTAAAAAATTATTCCTTTAAACAACTTCGTGGAAAGATTGGAATTGTTCCTCAAAAGGCAGTTTTGTTTAAGGGGACAATTATGGATAATTTGAAATGGCGCAAACCAGAAGCAACAGTTCAAGAAATTCAAAAAGCATTGAGAGTTTCACAAAGTGAAGATTTTGTTAGAGAATTGCCTGACAAGTATGAATTTAAAATTCAAGCAGGCGGGAAAAACTTGTCTGGTGGACAAAGACAGCGATTGACAATTGCAAGAGCGCTTGTTGGCGAACCAGAAATTTTAATAATGGATGACAGTTCATCAGCACTTGATTTTGCCACTGATTCAAATTTAAGAAAAGCAATAAAAGAAGAAATTAATTCGACAGTTATTTTGGTTTCTCAAAGAGCAAACACTGTTAAAAATGCCAACTTGATAATAGTTATGGATAATGGAAATATAGTTGGAATGGGGACTCATAAAGATTTACTTGAAAACTGTGAAGTGTATAAGAAAATATATCTTTCTCAAACTAAATAGGAGAAAAATGTGAAAGAAAAACAAAAACAAATTAAAGAAAGTGAATTTCGGAAATTAAAGAAAGCTATTGCACTGTTGCCAGAGCCATCTTTTAACAACCCTGAAAAAGCTCAACCAGTGAAAGAAGTTGCTGTTCCAATAGTTGTTCCAGCAACAATTAAAACCAGCAGTAATTCTCCAATTTTTTCTGAAAATGAAATTGAAAAAATTCAAGACACTCCGTTAATTTTGGACACAAATCTTAAGAAAATTGAAAGTGTTGCAAAAACGCGAAAACCTAAGGTTAAGTCAATTGTCGGAAGAGTTTTGTCCTACATGAAAAAATATTGGCATCTTTTAGTTCTTTCAATTCTTTTTTCAGTTATAAATTCTGCTTTTGAAATATTAATACCATTCTTGATTGGAAGAGGAATTGACTTTATTGTTGGTGCTAACCAAGTTAACTTTGATATTTTATTAAAATATATTGGATATTTATCAATTAGTATAATTGGATTTGCAGGATTTAAATGGCTTAATTTGCGAATTGCAAATGGCATGTCATACAAGATTGAACAGCAACTGCATAATGACATTTTTAAAAAGTTTAATAAAGTGCCATTAAAATATATAGACAACTCAAGTCATGGAGACTTGCAAAGTCGTATGATAAACGATGTTGATGCAATTACAACTGGGTTTGTGATGGGACTTACAACTTTTTTTGATTGCCTTGCAACAATAGTTTTTACACTTGTTGTTATGTTGAAAATCAATGTCGCTGTTTCAATAGTAATTTTGTGTGCAACTCCAATTTCATTGGTTGTTGCGACTATAATAGCAAAAATTTCACATAAACTTTTCAAACGTCAGGCAAAAGGTATTGGTGATTTGTCCGGGACAATGGTAGAAATGGTTGGAAACCAGAAAGTTGTTAAAGGATTTCTCTATGAAGAACGTTCAATTGAAAAATTTGACGATGTAAACAAAAAACTTAAAACTGTTAACGAAAAAGCAATGTATTATTCATCTTTGTCTGCACCAATAACTAGATTTGTAAATGGACTTTTGTATGCATCAGTTGCAATAATGGGTTGCATTTTTGCATTAAGAGGTGAAATGACTGTTGGTGATATTTCAATTTTCTTAACTTATGCCAACAAATATTCTCGTCCTTTCAACGACATAGCAGATATTTTTTCTGACTTGCAGGCAGGCTTTGCTTCCGCAGTGAGAGTTTTTAATGTTTTAGATATAAAAGATGAAGTAAGTGATGTTGGACTTCCAGATATAAAACGTTGCACTGGTGAAGTTGTTTTTGATGGGGTAGATTTTTCATACACAAGTGAGAAAAAACTTATTCAGAATTTTAACTTAAGTGTAAAAAGAGGGCAAAAGATAGCAATAGTTGGCCCAACAGGTTGTGGGAAAAGCACATTGATAAATTTACTTATGAGATTTTATGATGTTGATAAGGGAAAGATTGTTGTAAGTGGCTATCCAATAAAAGAAGTGACACGAAAAAGTTTAAGGGCGCAATACGGAATGGTTTTGCAGGAAACGTGGCTGTTTTCTGCTTCAATAAGGGATAACATTGCTTATGCGAAAAACGATGCAACCGACAAACAAATTCAGCACGCGGCAAGACTTGCAGGAGTTGACCACTTTATTCAGACGTTGCCTGAAGGATATGATACAATGATTAATGAAAACGGGGATAATCTTTCTCAAGGACAAAAACAACTTATTTGTATCGCAAGACTTATGTTGGCAAAGCCTCCAATGTTGATTTTGGACGAAGCAACAAGTAATATTGATACACGCACTGAACTTGCTATTCAGGAAGCATTTGATAAAATGATGAAAAACAAAACAAGTTTTGTTGTTGCACACAGATTGTCCACTATTGTAAAGTCAGACCTTATTTTAGTTATGAATAAAGGTGACATAATTGAGCAGGGGACCCATAAACAACTTCTTGATAAAAAAGGTTTCTATTATAATTTATACAATAGTCAATTCAGTAAATATTAGTGAGCAAGTAAACAAAAAATCCAATGTGTCAACTCATTAAGCAAATATATCCCAAACATTTCTTAATTTAACGAAGAATTTGAATTGCAAATTTAGAATACAGCAAGTATCTTACCTTTATAAGATTTTATGCAAAAACTAATAGTGTTTTAATTTCAAAACATTTTAGCAAAATTAAGACCATTAGAAGATGATGCTTCTATCGGTCTTTTTTATTCCAAAAAATTAGAAAAATGTGTTAGGAAACAAATGATAAATCAAAGGATTGTGGTTCTTTCGAAAAATCAGGTTCACTTGCAATTTTATACCGACCCCCACCTTATAACTTTCTCCGAAAGTTGGCGTTCGCAAGTAAACTTGCTCAGCAACAGGGGCACCCTGATGCAAAGCGTGGCTTTGCGTGTTGCAAGTGCAACACAAGGTGGGGATAAAATACAATAAAAAAACACTCGATTGAGTGATTTCTTGGTTGGAATGAGTGGACTCGAACCCCTTCGGGCTTCTTATATTCCACTATGTTTCATATAAGGTGGGGCTTTATTTATAAAAAAACTACCCTTTGCAGAGTAGATTTTCTTGGTTGGAATGAGTGGACTCGAACCACCGACCCCCACCTTATCAGGGTGGTGCTCTAACCGACTGAGCTACATTCCATCGTGGTGGAGATAATCGGATTCGAACCGATGACCCCCTGCTTGCAGGGCAGGTGCTCTAGCCAGCTGAGCTATACCCCCACGTGCTCTTGTATATTATCAAAAAAATAAACAGTTGTCAACATATTTTTGCATTTTTTTTATTTAATTTATTTTTTTGTAAAAACTAAAATATTTTTTGCATATATATAGAATAATGTTAAAATATATTGGGAGGGTATTATGAACTCACAAAAAAACATATTCGGTAGAATTATATTATTTTTGATTTGTCTATTTTTTGGGTGGCTTGGAATTGACAAAATTTATATGAAAGGTTCTTTTCAAATTGCACTTGTTAAATTTTTATTAAACTTTCTTTTTATTGGCGAAATTTGGAATATATACGACATGATTTGTGCTTTGATTGGAAAATATAAATTAAATCCTTTAGATTGAGTAGATTTAAAATTCTTAATTTTGTCAAAAATGGTTAAATGAGGATTTGGCATTATAAACTGATAGAGGTTCTTCCAAAAAAACAACTTACTGGACAATGGCGTGAATTAAGTGCAATTTGTGGACTTATTCATAAATTCGGCACACCAAAAAGTTTGATTGTTGATAGGTTGATGGATTATCCCATTTCTCATTTCAAAAAATATATTGGACTTGTAAAGAGCGAAATGCAAAGACGAGGACTTAAACCAAAAGATGATATTTATATTAAGCTTTCAAAAATTGACAGTATGTTATTTTCTCAGAAAAATTTATCTGAAAACGAACTTTTTAAAGATTGGCACACCCAAAGATATCTAAAGCAATGTTTCTACAATTTGCAAGAAAAGTTTGATTGTGGGGGAATATCTGGAGAAGAATGGAAAAAAATAAAAACACTCAAAATTTAGAGTGTTTTTTAATTGAATTGATTGTTGATTTCTTCAATACTTGAAGTATTATCGTTGGAATATTTGAAGGAATAGTTCACTTTGGCTGATGTGCTTGCTGTCATTCCGCTTCTTGTTATATTATAACTTTCTTCAGAATTAACGGAGATTAAATATCCATAAGTTTTGTTGATTTTTAATGTTAAGGTTATTGAATTAATTTTAGGATTGCTTCCGTCCCCGCCATTTGCTTTCAGTTGTAATAAATAATTTTTCCAAGCTTCAGGTTTAAGGGTTAGCGTAAGTTCAATATACGTTTCGCTAGGATTGTTTTTTGCTGTCATTTTTACTGTGTCAGAATTGAGCGTGAACGGCAATTTGTCAGGTCTTTCACCATGAGTTGAAAGATATGATGTTAAATTTTGAGTTTTAATTGATGAACCGTCTCTCTTTATTGAAATCTCGGAGTCATTAATTTTCATGTATTCTTTATATGTCTCTCCATAGCCCATTGGAATTTTACTTCCGTCGGCATCAGTGTACACATATGACGTGTCTCCACACTTGTAAATATAACTTGTGAGAGATTGGATTCCAGTAACACCCATAGATTTTCCTTCAATTGTTGAACTGACGGTGAGACCATAATCATATTTTTCTAGCATCTCTATTGCGTTGAGCAAATATCCAATGTTGCTTAAATTGCTAAGTTTTGGCATTCCTAAACTATTGGCGTTAGTAGAGGAGGAGTTATTGTCTTCAAGTCCAGGGTCTTCGGTGTCGGCATTTATAGAACCTGCATCGAGTTGTGTTGGGTCTTTGAGTTTTGAAGAAAAATCAACAGAGGAAAATACAACTGTCAAGCATATCAAGACAATCGTAAAACAAATAACAATGTTGTATTTCTTTATATTAAAACCCATCTTACTCCGAATGTTGTCTTTTGCATAAATAAAATATTGTTATCTTTTTTATACAATATTTTATTCTTACTGTCAAACAAATTTGACAACTATTTTGTTTTCCAAATTTTATTGTAGTATTCTTCAACTTGTGTTGAAATATCTGTTTTGTAACTGTATGTCATTTTAATGGTTCCCTCGCAAGTTACCGTTGCAGACAATCCTGCGCCAACGGTGTACACTAAATCATAATTTTCTTTTGCGATTACCTGTCTGAATGTTCCATAAGTTTTATCTATTCTAAATTCAACTACAATTGAGCTGATATTTGGGCCTCCTGTAACAGAGCTTTCTCCAATTTCAGCTTTGAGAACTTTTATATATGTTGCCCAAGCTTTTGAATTAAGTGTCATTGTTACTTTATAGTAATCAGAACTTGGGTCATTTTGCAAAGAAGGTCGTCCTGAAACTGTGCTTTCATTTATTATGTAAGGGAGAGTGTGGAGCATTACATCGTTATGAGATTCTTTGTAATCCTCTATTGTCCCTTGGCTCCAATCTGGAGATTGTACATGATCATTTACAAAATCAAAATGAGTGTAAGAAATATATTTTACTGCTCGGTCACTCAAGTCAATTCCTACTTTTGATGCATCAATTTCTGTTTTTGCTTCGTTTCTTGCATAAATATTTTCTACATCATTTAATATAATTCGTGACACTGTAACTTTGACACCAACTGTGTTGAGTGCATTCCCATCAATCGTTTGCACATATTTTATGTATGCTGGATATTCTTCACTCATCTTAAGAGCATAGTTGTATGCTTGCCATGCGTTTGTAAATTGACTTGTTAATTTTGGCATTCCTACAAACGATTCTGATATTGAGCCGGAATTGTTTTCAAGTTCATCAATTAATTCTTCGTCCAATGTGGAGTCGGCACTGGAGTGTTGCGTGACTACTTCTAAATTAAGATTTGGCAAAATAACGGCAACGCAAATGAGCGCTATCGTGAGAAAAATAAAAATGTTAACCTTTTTGTTTTTGAAGATCATTCCTAACTCCTTTATGGGAAACCATATTTTTTCTTTTGAGTAAAATAAAAACTCAAAACATTTAAAGTCATGGCAGTGATGTCTGAGTTCTATACTATATATGTAATTACTTATCAGTTAGATTATTGCATTTTAAAGTTGCATTGTCAAGTGCATTCTTTGAAAAAAAACAAAAATCTTTATTTTTTTACACAGTTTTTTATTCGTTTTTCTATCAATTTGTATAAATCTGAATTTTCACGATAATCCGCTTTGGAAATTGCATTGCATCGACGATGTTCAAGAAGACTTTTTGCACTTGTAGGGTCATCATTATAAACCGCTATTGCATATCCATTTCTATCAAGCATTGTCTTCATGCAAGGAACGTCAGTTAGTCCATCGCCTATATAAATCATGTTTCGATATTTTATTGCTCTCTTTCTCTTTGGCATAAAGGCATTAAGTTTTTTGTCATCAGTGTTACTTAAAATTCCCTTATTAATTCGATATATAAACTGGGTTTTATTAGTGTAGTTAATTGAATTAAGAGGCCAATCAACCAGCCCGTTTTCGTCATAATGGAATTCACTTCCAAAAATACGTTTGAAATTCGAAGCTATTTTGCTTCCTTGAATAATTTCAGTTAAACCTGAACTAATCAAATAATGTTCAATGATAAATCCGTTCTTTTTGCCAACTTCATTAATCTTGTTGAAATATTCCACAACACCTGGATAAAATTCAATATCTTTCCCAGCGTTGTAAAGAATTTCTTTTGTGATAGGTTTTCCGTATTGTTTTGCCATTTTAACTAAAACGTATAAAAATGAAAGTATCATTTCAAAATTGCATTCTTTTCTCATTTCTTCAATATTATTCATAAATTCTGAATCATTATTAATTCCATAACTTGGGAAAAGTGAAAATTCAAAAGAATTTTTTGTTGAAAGAGTGTAATCAAAATCATAAATTATTGCAAATTTTTCCATAATTTAATTATAGAATTATTGAGGGAAAATTGCAATAGTCTTTTTGACAAATTTTCAATAAAATGATAATATTGAGTCAAATGAATGAAGACATTGAATTAATAAAACGTGCGAAAGAAAAAGATGAAGAAGCTTTTGAAAGACTCTTTTCAAAATACAAACCGCTGGCAAGTAAAATTTCAAGGCGTTATTTTTTGATAGGGCAAGATGAAGATGACCTTGAACAAGAAGCGATGATTGGTCTTTTCCGAGCGTTTCAAAGTTTTGATGTGTCAAAAAATTCTGATTTTTCATCTTTTGCTTCAATGTGTATAACAAGGCAAATTCACACTGCGATAAAAAGTGCGAACAGAGAAAAAAACAAAGCATTAAACGAGAGAGTTGAACTTGACAACCAAGGAGGGATTCAAGTTTCTGTTAAAGATGATGAAGATGATGTTATGCTGTTTGTTATTCCATCACAAAATCCGCTTCCTGACGACCAGCTTATCTCAAAACAAAACGTCGTTCAGATGACGAACGAAATAATAAAAAATTTGAGTGAGTATGAAAAAAAAGTGTTGGCATTATATTTGAAAGGTTTGAAATACAAAGAGATGTCTGTTGCATTAAAAAAAGACGTCAAAAGCATTGAAAACACTTTGACGCGAATTAAAAACAAATTGAGTTTTCTCAAAAAACTATAAAATTCCCCAAATGAAAGTGGCAAGGGTTACAAGCCCTCCCAATATTAAACACGAATAGAAGAACAAGCTGTCAAGTCCCTTTGGCTTTATTTCAGGCTCCATATAGAAACCTAAAATATGATAAGGGATTTTAACGCTAATTCTTTCTCCCGATTGTGTTCTCGTGCGCATGATAGGAGGTTCGAACATAACAGGTTTTTCGTCTGTTTTAATATCATTTAAAATTTCTTGGCGCATCGCAAGGAGGGCCATGTTTTGAGTGTATGATTGTATGGAATTTTTCACATTGATTTTTAACAACTGATTCATCAAAATAATCAAAAGATAAACTAAAAGAGTGAGTGACAATGTGACAAACAAAATATTTGAGAAAATGCTTCCACCAAAGAAATATGAAGATAAATTTTCATAGAAATTTGCCCCAAAAATTCCTTTAGCCTTTGCAAAAGATAGATATACATTTATGGCATTGTTCATAAAATGAATAATCATAGCAGGGAAGATGCTGTGGGAATATAGCGTCACCACTGCCAAAATCATACCAATGACTGTTGCGTAGAAAAATTGATTTATATTAAGATGAATTAGTCCAAACATAAGACCAGTTAGTAACACAGCTTTCTTGAAACCTAATTTTTTATATTCGGAAAGAAGAAGCCCACGATGTGTAAACTCTTCACAAATTGCTGGCAAAATTGCAACAGTTAGAAGTGTCAAAAAGAAACTTCCCCAACTTGAATCAACTGACGTTGAACCAGAATATGAATGATAACCTAAAAGTTCAAGGAAATAACTGAAGAAAGTGCTAACAAAAATGTTTAAAATAAACACAAGGAAACCAATTGCAATTGAAATAAAAATTTCTTTTGCTGAGATTTTTTTTACGCTAAAATCGTTTAATGTTTTTTTGACTTTTTGTTTTTTAAGTGCTGTGTACATAAATAAAGGCAAAATAAACATCAAGCCAACTTGTGTTACGAATGTTAAAATGTAATTTTCAGTTTCGCCGAGAAATGAAAAAACATTCATGGAAGTGCAAATTCTTAAACAAACAAATAATGCCATGATTATGAAATATATTAAGTTTACCCAGAAAAATGATTTAGTCTCTTTCAAATTTATCCTACCATATTATTATATAATAAAAATTTTAAAATACTACTTTTTAGAGAAAAGTTCCTACACACCAAAGCACAACAGCAACTAACATTGCGGTTGTAAACAACAAAATGGATTTTGAACTTGAAAAAGATTTATTTTGAAGTTTATATGTTTGTGTGTAAAAATCGTTTTGTGAATTTTCCCTATTATGTTCTTTTGTAAAATGAAAAATAAGCCAAAGAAGTAGTCCTGCAACAATTGCAACAACAAAGGAAATTGCAATTATTGTTGGGGTGAAAGCGGGCTCTGTTGCTCCTGTCACTGTGAATATATACTGATATACAACCACTATAGCATTATTGAGGAAATGCACAACAGTGCTTGCAACAATCGAGCCAGTTTTGATAACAATGGCACCCAAAACTGCACCTAAAATGAATTGATAGAAAAATTGCATTGCACTTCCGTGTGCAAGAGCAAAAAATAGGGCAGAAATAAAAATTGCACCAACATCGCCAAATTTTCTTAGCCCATTCATGACTATCCCACGATATAAAAGCTCTTCACAGATTGCTGGAATGACGGCAAGAACAATTAAATTCAGAACTAACCACCAGCCGTTTGTTAATGGAAGTGGGAGAGAAGTGTCTGGATTATAGCCAATTTGTGACATCAAATAGAAAAGATAGTTTATTAGATAAAGTGAGCCAAAAAGGGTTATAAATGCAACAGCAACACATATCAATAGATTTTTCCAACCGAACTTAAATTTTATTAAACTGGCTTTAACAAAATTCGTTTTTGTCATTTTGTTATAGATAAAATATGTGGCAAGCATGGAACCGTTTACTAAAACTAAATAAATAGAATAGAGTGCTGGACTTTTTGTGAAATTAACCAGTCCATATTTGACAGCAATTGCATTAAAAATGAGAGTCAAAATAAACCCTACTAAAATCGGTATAGCAAGCGCAAGCAAATATGCTTTTCCTGCATCTTCGTCATTATATAATGTTTTTTCATATTCATTAAATTTCATAGATTAATTATAACAAAGATATACAGATTTGAAAAGAAAAAAGTCAAAATATTTTTTGACTTTTTAAACAACATTAACAGCTGATAGCATTAAATCGTTAACTTTTGAACTTGTAAGAGAATACATGATTATTTTTCCATCGCGTTTGCATGTTACAAGATTTTGCGATTTAAGGAATTTAAGTTGGTGACTTATGGTTGTTTGATTAATATTTAAAATTTTTGAAAGGTCGTTCACGCATAAATCACACATTGCTAAACATGAAATTATTTTTAAGCGTG
Source organism: Clostridia bacterium (assembly GCA_016297845.1). Classification (GTDB taxonomy): domain Bacteria; phylum Bacillota; class Clostridia; order Christensenellales; family UBA1242; genus UMGS687. Next base: position 28,857 of record JAEDFV010000005.1, on the reverse strand, counting down.
TTCCGTCTGAAAAGTTTTGGAAAAAAATGGCAAGTTTTTCAATTGCTTTGTTATTCGGAAGATAATCCAAAATTTCTTGTTTTGCTCTTTCAGATAATAACAAAAATTTTTCGTCCATCTTTGCTCCTTTAACATTTATTTTTTCTTAAACATATATAAAGATAGGTTTATTAAAATTTTAAATTGCAAAAGAAAAACCACCAAAAGATATTTTGGAGGTTTTTAATGGTTTAAGGCGAAAATTAACGAAAAGGGGGAGAGGAATGAACTTTTCAAATGAAATTTTATTAGTAATGTTGATTGGAATAATTGCATCAGCAACAGACACTGATCTAGCAAATAACACCAACATTTTGTTACTTCTACTTTTAATTTTGCTTTCAAATGGAAACTGCGGTTGCAATAGTTGTTGCAGAAGTTTTGACAGTTGTGGCAATCTTAGAACAAGTGGTTTCTTCTTCTAGATTTTCCTTGCATTGTCAATTTTTATAATGTTTGAATTTGGAATTCTTTCAGGCTTGTCGGTTGAACTTATAAAGGTTTGGGTCAGAGCACAAAACTTCAAAAGTTTTGTACGGCGAGAAAGGTCAAGTTCACTCAAAACGTCGTCTAATATCAAAATTGGCATGTCGCCTGTTTGTTCTTTTATTATTTCTAATTCAGCAAGTTTTAGGCTTAGCGCAGCAGTTCTCTGTTGTCCTTGAGAGCAAAAGGATTTTACATCAATTCCGTTAATTAAAACTTTTATGTCATCACGGTGCGGACCAATCGTCGTGTATCCAAGAAAGACATCTTTTTCAAAGTTTTTTTCATAAGAAGAAATAAATTTGTTTTTTATCTGTTGAAAATCCTTTTCAATGCTCAAAAGTTCTTTTGGAAAAACAAAGGCCCCTTGATATTCAATTTCAAGTTTTTCTTTTTTGTCAGTTAAAAAATCATGTGCTTTTTCAGCAAAAGGTGCGAGAGAGACAATTAAATTGTTTCTTGAAATTGTTATCTTGCTTGCACATTCGGCAAGTTGTTGGTCATAAATTGAAATCATGCTTTTCAATTCTTCAAAATTCAATTTTTGGATATTGGTTTTTTTTATGTTGTTTTTGTCTTTATAATCTTTTAAAAGTTTATTTCTTGATGCAATTATTTTTTCATATTTTCCGAGCAAATTAAAATATGTTTTTGAAATTTGGGAAAGGTCAATATCCATAAAACGTCTGCGGTCTTCTGGGCTTTCTTTAATAAGTTTGAGTTCGTCCGGTGCGAAGAACACACATCTTAGTTCTCCCAGCAACTCGCCAATTCTTTTAATTGGAAGCGAGTTTATTTTTATTGCCTTTTTCCCTTTGTTAAAAAGATATATTTCTATTTTTGATTTTCCAAATTTTTTTTCAACTTCTAGTTCAATTTTACCGTTTTCTTTGCCCCATTTAACAAGGTCACAGTCTTTTTTTGCTCGAAGGCTCTTTCCTATTGCGCACATAAAAATTGCTTCAAGAAGATTTGTTTTTCCTTGTGCATTTTTTCCTAAAATTATGTTGGTTCCAGAAGAAAATGAAACATCAATGGAATCATAGTTTCTGAAATTAGAGAGTTTGAGTCTTAAAACTTTCAAGAGTTTTTCCTTTTAGCTATTAGCAATTTTATATTAAAAATTATGAGATGAATAACTGCGGTTGTAAGTGTTAAAACCAAGGCGAGTTTCCAAACATTTTGAGTTACATCAATTATTCCGAAGAATTTTGGCATCGTAAATCCAAATATTGCAAGGAATACTGCTGAGCCTAAGACAATTGCAAACTTAAATTTTGTAATTGGCAGACATAGTAGAAGCAGATTTAAATATCCTGCAACTGTGACCATAATAGTTGTCAATGTTTGATTTTCACTTGGGGTGAGTATGTTAAATTTCCATAACAATGTTACAATCATAACATTGGCGAACATGAAAAGGCCATAAGGAATTCCGTGTTTCAAAACATATCCAATAAAATTGCCTTTAATTACATCTTTATTTGGCTGAAGGGCCAAGAAGAAACTTGGGATTCCGATGACGAAAAGTTCAAGTAGGAACATATTTTTTGGATAGAAAGGATATTTGATTTGTATTGCGATGCAGAAAACTGAGAGCAAAATTGCAAGAACAGTTTTCATAAAGAACAAAGTTGATGACTTTTGTACGTTATTAATAACTCGACGTCCTTCTTCAACAACAGATGGGAGAGAAGAGAAATTTGAATTGAGAAGAACAAGGTGTGAAATGTTTCTTGCAACTTCGCTTCCATCTGCCATAGCAATTGAACAATCCGCTTCCTTAAGTGCCAATGTATCATTTACGCCATCGCCTGTCATAGCAACAACGTGGTCTTCTTTCAAAGACTGAATAATGGCATGTTTTTGTTCTGGAGAAACACGACCAAAAACTGTGTATTGTTTTGCAAGTTTTTTTACTTCTTCAAGACTTACGCCTTCAAGATTTATAAATTTTTCACTTCCTTCAACACCAACTCTTCCAGCAATGTTGCTTACAGTTTGTGGGTCGTCACCTGAAATAATTTTGATTTCAACGCCATTTTCTTTGAACCATTTTATGGTTTTTTCTGCATCTTTTCTTATTGTATCTTCAATTAAGATTATGGCAACAACTTCAAGGTCTTTTGGGAGTTTATCGTCTGATATTTGATTTTTTGAGTGTGCAACTGCCAAGACTCTGTATCCTTGTTTTGCGGAAAGTTTTATATCTTCTTCAATTTCTTTTGATATTTTTGCTTTGATATATTCGTTCGCGCCAATTACAAATGTTCCATATTCTTTGAAAGAAGTTGCTGTATATTTTCTATCAGATGAAAATTCAATGTTCTGGACGACTGAATAAATTGTTCCAGTGCCAAAATATTTTATTAAAGCTCGAGACGTTGCGTTTTGGGTTGGCTGAATTGAAAGTTGGCTTGTCATTGCTTTTCCAATTTCTTCTTCAGTTGTTTTGCCATAACATTTTAATTGTTTAACTGTCATTGTTCCGTCTGTAATTGTCCCTGTTTTGTCAAGACATAGAACATTTGAACGTGCAAGCATTTCAATGCTGTAAATATCTTGGACGAGTGTCTTTTTTTCACTAAGTCGAACAACTCCCACGGTTAATGCAACTGAAATTAAAAGGAACATTCCTGCTGGAATCATTCCAACCAAACTTCCACAAGTGCTACTTATTGATTCTGCAATATTGCCAACAGAAGATGCCACTTCGCCACTCGCTGTTTTTGCCCAAAGAAAATTGTTGCAGAAAACTAACGCGCCAATAGGAATAATGAAAAAACCTATTCCTTTTATAATCTTGTTAAGGTCTTTGAAGAGGTTAGAGTTTGGTTGTTTAAATTTCTTTGCAACTTTTGCAATAGATTGAATGTAGTTGTCGTTTCCAACTCTAATTGTTTGAGCATAACATTTCCCACTTGTTAAAAAACTCCCAGCCAAAAGTTCATCACCGTTGGATTTTTTGATTGCGTTACTTTCTCCAGTTAGCAAGCTTTCATTTACATCAACTTTTCCGTCCAAAATTTTGCAATCAGCAGGAATTTGATTGCCCGAGGACAGAATCATTATGTCGTCTAGAACAATTTCGTCTGCATGAATTTCAATTTCTTTGCCGTTTCGTACAACACTTATTGTTGGAGCAGTTATAAGAGAAAGTTTTTCAACTGTTCGTTTGCTTCGGATTTCTTGGATAATTGCTATTGCTGTGTTAAACAATATTACTACCATGAAAAAGAGATTTTCATAGGAGTGAACAACTAAAAGGGCAATGAATATGCCTAGCCATAGCAGATTGAAAAAAGTAAAAATATTATCAAAAAATATTCTAAAATATGATTTTGATGTTTTTTGCTTTGTGTTGTTTACAAGTTTTTGTTGTTTTCTTTTTTCTATTTGTTCGTTAGAAAGACCGACATTTTTGTCAGGAGAATATCTTTCTATAATAACTTCAGTTTGATTTTTTTTCTTTTTCATTTGCCTTATTATTCCTAATTTACTAGATAATACTAATAATATACTATATTTACATTTTAAAATCAACTAAACATTTGACAAAAATTTTTTTATATTTAATAATCACATCATGGAGATAAATAAGCAAACTTTTATTGAAAAACTTGAAGATGTTTCAAATAAATTCTTTAATAAAATAGATATATTAGTTAAAGATATTTCTGACGTGATATTATTCTTGTCAATCTATTGTGGCGAAAAAAATGTGTCCGCAAAACAAATACAAATTCAGATGAAAGGATTAAACACTCCTAAAATTTTAAAACCAGAATTTAACAAAGATGGAAGTGAGAAAAAGAGAAAGCAGGTTGGAGAGCCAGCGGTCTTATACAAAACTCTAAGTTATGATGAAATTTTTTTGCTTGAAGTTATTATGGGCAAAAGATATCTAAAAATTGAAAAAAAATCGATTGACGAGAGCAATTTGTTTTGTGTGGAATATATATTTGCAGAAAACGGGGAGTTTTTGAGAATTGCACATCAAAAAAGTTTTCTTCTTGGAAAAGAAGTTGACCTTGAAGAAAAATCAAATGGGAGTTTGAAAAGAGACATAGTTCTTTCAACTATAAAAAATAATTCAGAAAATTTAGAAACGGAATTTTTTAAAGTTGAAACGAAAAATGATGCGGAAATTTTTTATCGATATAATATTGATGGAGAAATAAATTTTTGTTATAATGCCATTAATGAAAAATATATTCCTTCAATTTCATCAATAGGAATGAAAAGTTTAAATATGTTTTTTGAAAAGCAATTTGATGATAAATTTGAAAAAATAGATGAAAACTTTTTTAAATCAATTAAAAACCAAGTTAAAGAACTTTTTAGAAAAGAAAACGAATAAAAAAACGCTCAAATTCGGAGCGTTTATTTTTTTGAAATGTATTTAGCAATGTCAGAAACTGTCTTTAAATTTAGTGCATCTTCATCTGGAATTGAAACGCCAAATTCATCTTCAAGTGTCATAAGCATTTCAACCATGTCAAGAGAGTCTGCTCCCAAATCTTCAACGAGTTTTGAATCATCTTTAATTTTATCTATTGAAATATTTAATTGAGATGCCAAAAGTTCCTTGATTTTTTCAATATTCATATTTACCTCCATAATAATTTTAAATATATCATAAAAAATTTTATTTAGCAAACAAAAATATGATATAATCATTTGTATGACAGACAAAATTAAATTTATTTATGACACGTTAAAAGAAAAATTTCCAAGTCCTTCTTGTGAGTTGAAATTTAAAAATAATTATGAACTTTTGATTTCAGTTATACTGTCCGCGCAATGCACTGATAAACGAGTTAATTTGGTTACGCCAAATCTTTTTAAAGCTTATCCAACCGTTTTTGATATGGCAAAGGCAAAGCAAAAAGACCTTGAAGAGATGATTCTTCCGTGTGGTTTTTTTCACAACAAAGCAAAGAATATAATAGGGGCATGCAAAGATATTTCTGAAAAATTTAATGGAGAAATTCCGAATGACTACGAAAGTTTGCTTTCACTTTCAGGAGTTGGGCGAAAGACAGCAAATGTTGTTTTGAGCGTTGGGTTTGGGAAAGACGCAATAGCAGTTGACACTCATGTTTATAGAGTTTCAAAACGGCTTGGACTTGCGAAAGAAAACACACCAGAAAAAGTCGAAAAAGAACTCCAAAAGGTTTTGCCACAAAATCTTTGGTCGGAAATGCATTTTTTGATGGTTCTTTTTGGGAGATATTGGTGTAAATCTCAAAAACCTCTGTGTGATGATTGCAAATTTAAAGAAATTTGTGTATATTATAAAAATAAAGTTAAAAATTGAAAGGAAAAAATATGTTTTTAGATGTTGCTAAAATAAAAATTCAAGCTGGGAATGGGGGAGACGGACTTGCTTCATTCCATAGAACAAAATTAACAATGAATGGCGGACCTGATGGCGGAAATGGAGGAAAAGGTGGAGATGTATATTTCGTTGCAAAAAACGATTTAAGCACACTCTATTCATTCAAGTTTAAAACAAAGTTTAAAGCTGGTGATGGTGAGCGAGGCGGGAAGCAACTATGTGCAGGCAAAGACGGAGAGGACCTTTATATTGCTGTGCCTTGCGGAACGGTCGTGAAGGACGCACATACTGGAAAAATTTTGGCGGATTTAACAGAAGAAAATGTTCCTGTTAAAATTTTAAGAGGAGGTGGCGGCGGTCGCGGAAACAATTTTTATGCAACTCCAACTCGTCAAGCGCCACATTTTGCTCAAACTGGCGAAAGAACTAAAATGTATGAAGTAATTTTGGAACTTAAGACAATTGCAGACGTTGGGCTTGTTGGATATCCAAATGTCGGGAAGAGCACCCTTCTTTCAACAATAACAAATGCAAGACCAAAAATTGCAAATTATCATTTTACAACTCTCACACCTAATCTTGGAGTTGTTGATTATTTTGGAAATAATTTTGTTATAGCAGACATTCCTGGGCTTATTGAAGGTGCGAGTGAAGGCGTTGGACTTGGACATGAATTTTTAAAACACATTGAAAGAGTTAGATTGATTGTTCATATGATTGACATTTCTGGATTTGAAGGACGTGACCCATATGATGATTATGTAAAAATAAATAACGAACTTGAATCTTATAGCAAGATACTTTCAGGACTGCCTCAAATTGTTGTTCTAACAAAAACAGACCTACTTCCACAAGATGTTTTGAGTCAGAAAATTGAAGAATTTTCCAGCAAAGTTCATGAAACAAACAAAGATTTAAAAATTGTGCCTATTTCTGCAATTTCAAACAAAGGTCTTGACGAACTTAAAAAAGAAATTTGGACAAAACTCGAAAAACTTCCAAAAGCAAAACCTATGGAAGTTGAACAGTTTGAATTAGATGCGCGAGACAAAACTTCTCTTGAAATCACAGTTGAAGATGACGGGGCATTTAGAATTTCGGGCGGACTTATAGACAACATGATTCGCGGAGTTGTTCTCGACGATATGGAATCATTTGCATATTTCCAAAGACGCTTGAAACAAGACGGGATTTTGGATAAACTTCACGAAGCAGGAGCAAAAGACGGAGATACTGTTAGGATTAAAGAAATTGAATTCATTTTAACAGATTAAAAGCGAGATTAAATCTCGCTTTTTCTATATTTATAATCAAATACATCTTCAGCAGAAAACAATCTTGAAAGAGAATCTTTTCTGTTTCTAAGAGTAAATCCGTCAATTGGAGTTCTGTCCATAAATAATGCTGTTTTTGTTTTATAGGGTAAATATGAAAAGAAAGGTTGTGTTCCAACGCCACAAAAAAGTTTGAAACCAGCATCTAAAAGCATTTTGTGCTTTTCAGACATATTTCCATCTTCATCTTCAAGTTCCCACTCTCCGTATGGATATACATATATGCTTGTTTTCCCTATTATAGGTTCAACTTGTTCTTGCCAGCTTTCCAGTTCTTCTTTAAATTTTTCATTTGAGATTTTTTTCATGTGATAGTGACCGAATGAATGACAGGCAAAATTCCAGCCATTCTCTTTCAATTTGTCAACAATAATTTTTGCTTTGTTAATTTCTTGTTCGCGATTTTTTGTGTTTTTTTCGCTTGTTCTATATCCCAATATGCCATCATATCCAGTCAAACAAATTGTTCCTTTTGCGCCATCTATTGAAAAGTCTGGGTGAGAGGCGACGAAATCTTCTAAAATTGGAATAAATTCATTTTCATATGAAATGTCAATTTTATTTTTTGTGCTCCAAGTTATTTCTGTTTCAGATGCAAGTTTTCCGCTGTCGTCTATTATTATTTTGTCAACCATTCCTTTCTTTAATTTTTTTTGGTCATAATTTACGTCATCAAAACTTAATATCAAAGGTTTTTTGCCTTCCGGGAGCATGAGTGTTTTTTTTACGATTTTTCCATCTTTTTCTTCAAATGTTGAATTTATATCAACTAGGGCATAGTTGTTTTCATACAAACTATTTAATATATTTTTGAACTCATAAGGCGTTATACAATCTCGGTCATAATCTTTTTGCATTGGATTTTCACTTGACAACGCGAGAGATGGATATGCAAGCAAACAATGAGTAAAAGCATGCTCAACTGTTCCAGTATATGCTGTTTTGTTTGCTGTTACACTTTTTGTTGTTTCATTTGACGAAGATGTCAATGTGAGCGGGAGAGCAAATGCAGTTCCAACGATTGAAAAAAAACATATTAGAATTATAAATTTTTTCATAGTTCTAGTATGTTTTTTTTTACTTTATATAATTCATTTTTTAAGAAAATAGTTCACCGCATCACAAACAAATTTTCTCTGAATTGGTGTAAATTTTTCGGTTTTCCATGTCCATTTGTCGCTTTCTTTTAGAGGGTGTTTGTCAGACACAAAGAACGCACTGTAATGTGGCACATTCAGAAATTTGCATGTCGCCAAAAAACTTGCACATTCCATTTCAACTCCAACAAGTCCTTTTTTGCGCCAAGATTCTTCTTTTTCAAATGTTTGGCGAAAAACCGCTCCACAGGTCACAATGTTTTCTTCTAGGCAATTATGACCCAAATCTTCAAAGTACTGTTTCATATCTGAGAATATTTCAGGGCATGAATTGTCGATATATTCTGTTGCTTTTCCATAGTGGAACGAAATTCCATCTTCTGCTCGAACTTTTTTTGGAAAAGTGACATCACCAATTTGAATTTCTTTTCCAAATCCGCCAATCATTCCAAAAAGCATAAATTCTTCAACTCCATGTGCATGCAAAGTTTCGACAACATCTGCTGTTTGTGGAGCGCCATATCCGCCATGCAAAAAACATACATCTTCATGTCCTTCAACAATGACAACTTCTGGACGAGTTACAAACCCGGGTAATTTTTCTACAATAGTTTTTGTTTTAAAATTTTCTTTTATAATTCCCAGTGCTTTTCCCATGCAAAAAAGAACAGCGCGTTTTGGCAAAACATTTTCGCCAATTGGCTCACGATGTTCGCTTTTTGAATGTTCTTTTGCATCAAAAACGCTTCTGGACTTGTCATTTTCATTAAACCAATCTATTTTCATAAAATTCCTTTTAAGTGTCATATATTTTTTGTTTTTCATACATATTTCTATGAAAAACTGTCCACCTGAAAAACTTGCGTTTTTGGCAACGCAGATTGCGATTGAAATTTCAAGAGGAAAAGATATTTCACAACTCAATTTAATCAAAACTGTTGTTGGGCAAATTTCCTGTGTTTTGCAAACGATTATTTGTCAAAGAGTTAATCAAGATTGTGATAAGAAAAAACATTGATATCATTTGCATTCATAAAGAGTTTTTCCATATGATATTTCAACTGGAAGACTTACTGAAAGTTTTATTACATTTTCCATAATGTCCTTTAGTAATTTCGACACTTCTTTAACTTCGTTTGATGGACTATCTATTATTAATTCATCATGGATTTGAAGAACGAGTTTTGATTTTAGATTTCGAGTCTTAAGTTCATTTGAAACTTTTATCATTGCAAGTTTTATTATGTCTGATGCTGTTCCTTGAAGTGGCATATTAATTGCAACTCGCTGGCCAAATTTCCTAACTTGGCTATTTGGAGAAGAAAGTTCAGGAATTTGTCTTCTTCTTCCAAAAATAGTTTTGGCATAGCCATTTTCTTTTGCGAGTTCAATGCTTTCGTTCATATATTCTTTTACTCTAGGAAATTGTTCAAAATATTTTTGCATGTACTCGGAAGCACTCTTTATGCTTGTTCCAAGACTTATCGAAAGTCCATATTCGCTTATCCCATATATAATTCCAAAATTAACAGTTTTTGCAAGTCTGCGTTGCAAAGGTGTTACTGAACTTAATGGAACTGAAAAAATGGAAGATGCTGTTCGAGCGTGAATGTCTTCTCCACGGGAATATGAAGCAAGAAGAGTTTCATCTTGGCTATAATGTGCCATAAGTCTTAGTTCAATTTGATTATAATCAGCGGAAATAATTTGGCCGTTGTCAAATCTTGAAACAAAAATTTTTCTAAGTTTTTTTCCTTCTTCATCACGAATTGGAAGATTTTGCAAGTTTGGCTCGCTTGATGAAAGTCTTCCTGTTGAAGTTAATGTTTGATTAAAAACTGTTCGAATGTAACCATCGCTGTTTTTTGTGAGTTCATAAAAGGATTCAACATAAGTGGAAAGAAGTTTTTGAATTTTTCTATATTTCAAAATTTCTTCAACAATTGGATGTTGATTGCTTATTTGTTCTAAAATTTCAACATTTGTTGACATCTTTGAATTATTTTTTGCGTGAAGCCCAAGAACGTTGAATAGAACATTTGAAAGTTGTTTTGGCGAGTTCAAGTTAAAATCAACTCCTGCTAGAGTATTAACTCTTTTGACGATTTCATCAAGTTCTTTTTCAAGTTCAATCTTTAAATTGTAGAGTTCATTTATGTCAACCTTTAATCCGTTGTTCTCCATTTCAAAAAGTACATGAGAAAGTGGAATTTCTATTTTGTTGAATAAATCTAACATGTCATTTTCTTTAAGCTTTTCCAAAAGTTCGTGGCGCAAAAAGAAATAGAACGTTGGGCATGGGGTTTCTTTAAAACTTTCGCCCAGCAAATATTTTGCAATTGTTATATCAAAAATTTCTCCGTTTAATTTAATGTTGTAGCTATCAAGGATATGCATTTGTTTTTTTGCATTGAAACATATTTTTATTATATTTTTGTTTTCAAAAACTTCTTTAAGCTTTTTTAGTCCATTTTCAAGAGAAACAGAATTTGAAAACATTGAAATTTCCTGATTGAATGAATAAACTACATTTGGAGAACAGCAAAATTCAAACTTATCAGAGAAATTAAACGCAAATTGTTGCATTTCTCGAACATATGAAATTACTTTTTCAAGTTGTTCAAATGTTTCAATTGTGACTTTTTCATAAGATTCACTTTCTGTTTCTTGAAGCTGGGAAACATTTTCTTCAAAAATGTCAGTTCTTCTAAGCAGGCTTTTAAATTCATAGTCTTTGAAAAAATCAAAAGTTTGTTTTGAATATGGGAATTTAACTTTGAGGTCGTCGAGATTATAGGAAAGGTTCACATCTCGCTTTATTGTGGCAAGTTGTTTTGATAAAAATGCCATATCTTTTCCGCTTTCTAACTTCTCTTTTATTTTCCCTTGGATTTGGTCGAGATTTTGATAGATGTTTTCAATGTTGCCAAATTTTTTTATAAGGTCAAGTGCACCTTTGTCTCCTATTCCTTTAATTCCTGGGATATTGTCAGAAGCATCTCCGCGAATTGCTTTATAGTCGACAATTTGATTTGGCGAAAGCTCCATCATTTCATAAAGACGTTTTTCATCAATTACTTCAATGTCTGAAACGCCTTTTTTAGGGAACCAAATTTTTGTGTTTGAATCAATAAGTTGAAAAAGGTCACGGTCGCCAGACAAAAGATATTTTTCGATTTCAAGCGTACTGAGTGTCCCAATTATGTCGTCTGCTTCAATTTCTTTTTGTTCAAAATATTTTATTCCCATAACAGAAAGCAGATTTTTTAGAATTGGCATTTGACACGCCAGTTCTTCGGGCATTCCTTTTCGTGTTCCTTTGTAATCAGGATAGATGTCATGTCTAAAAGTTTTTTTCCCAAAGTCAAAAGCAACCGCTATGTGTGATGGTTTTAAGTCTAAAAGTGCTTTGGTTAAAATATTCACAAAACCATAAACTGCGTTCGAATATTCACCTCTGCTGTTTGATAGAAGTGGAAGGGCATAGAATGCACGATTTATAATACTATTGCCATCAATAACTAACAATTTATCCATATTTTTAATTATAACCGATATTTATTTTTTTTCATAAGAATTTTCGTCTTTACCTTGTTTTTATTGACTTTTTTTTTATTAAATGATAAATTTTATTCGACTATTAAAAGGAAATCACATGGAATTAGAAGCAACGAATTTTATTGAAGAAATTATAAATAAAGATTTGGAAGACGGGCGCGTTAAATCAATTCAAACACGTCACCCACCAGAACCAAGCGGATATTTGCACATAGGTCACGTCAGAAATATAGTTTTAAACTATGGCCTTGCAGAGAAATATCATGGAATTTGCAATTTGAGATATGATGATACAAACCCAAGCAAAGAAAGCCAAGAATTTGTTGATTCAATACAAGAAGATGTTAAATGGCTTGGCTATCAATGGAATGAAATCCATTATGCAACTGACTATTTTCAAAAGAATTATGAATATGCAGTCAAATTGATTAAAGATGGCAAAGCATTTGTTTGTGACCTTTCTCCTGAAGAACTTTCTAAATATCGTGGCACTTTGACTGAGCCTGGAATTGAAAGTCCATATAGAAACCGAAGCATTGAAGAAAATCTTGACCTTTTCGAAAGAATGAAGAATGGTGAATTTCCCGCAGGGTCAAGGTGTCTACGTGCAAAAATAGATATGAAAAGCCCAAACATGAACATGCGTGACCCTGTTATTTATAGGATACAATATGCACATCACCAAAGAATAGGAGACACATGGAATATATATCCTTCATATGATTTTTCTCACCCTCTCGATGATGCATTGGAAGGTGTAACCCACTCCATCTGTGGCCCTGAATTTGAAGATCATAGACCTTTGTATAATTGGGTTGTTGAAAATTGCCAAACTGGGAACTATCCAAGACAAGTTGAATATGCAAACCTCTATATTAAAGGTGCAATTCTTGGAAAAAGATTTATCAAAAAACTTGTTGCTGATGGTGCTGTTTCGGGATTTGATGATCCAAGATTATATTCACTTCGAGGACTCAAAAGAAGAGGAGTTCTTCCAGAAAGTTTAAAAGACTTCGTATATGCTGCCGGAATAACAAAAAGTAATTCCCTTATCGAGCCTGCATTCTTTGAACATTTTGTTCGAAATACTTTGAATGAAGTTTCAAGAAGAGTTATGGCAGTTTTAAACCCTATTGAACTTGAAATAACGAATTATGAAGAAGGGAAAGAAGAAGAAATTCTTTTGGAAGATTATCCACAAAAAGAGGAAAAAGGCGAACGAAAATATTATTTTGCAAAGCATCTTTTAATTGAAAGAGAAGATTTTATAAAAGAACCTATTCCAAAATTCTTCAGACTTTATGTTGGTGCAGAAGTTCGTCTTAAGGGTGCTTACATTGTTCGTTGCACTGGATTTGAAGAAGATGAAAATGGAAATGTTACTAAAGTTTTGTGCGAATATCTTCCTGAAACAAAATCTGGTAGTAACTGCGAAAAAAAGGTTAAGGGCACAATACATTGGATAAATCCAAATCATAGTGAAAAAATTGAAGTTCGACTTTTTGAAAATTTGGTTGACGAAAACAGCGCAGAAGAAGTTGAAGGAAAAGAGCATGCTGTTGATGGATACAAACTTAATCCAAACAGTTTGGTTATTCTTGATAATTGTTACATTGAAAGTGGATTAAATATAAATTTTGATGAAAGATATCAATTTATTAGAAATGGTTATTTCTGTTTAGATAAAGATACAACAGAAAGCAAAAAAGTTTTCAACAGGACAATAACATTAAAGGAAACAAAGAAAATATGAAAATAAGAGTATGGGAAATGATTGTTTTCGCATGTCTCGCCGTTTTGGCATTGACATTCTCACTCCTTCAAGGGACATGGAGTGGATTTTCCTACTTTTCATCGGCAATTTTTCTCATTTTTGTTGGATTTTTCATTAATAACAGGATTTATTATCTTAAGGTTTTGAAAAAACAATATGACGAGGGGTTACAATCATATTTTGTTGAATTGTACAACAATGGCATGATTACTCGTGAACAACTTGAAAACGTTGACCCAAGAATTGTTGCAGGTTACTATAAAGATTACAAGAGATATAAAATATTTACTGGAATTTTGATTGCAATATTTTTGCTCATCGTTGTTTCATTAATTCTTGTTGTTTTCAAAATTTGGTGATAAAAATAAAAAAACTAAACAAAATAATAGCATGAAATTTGTTAAATCAATTTGTTTGCTATTATTTTTTTTAGTTTCGCCACTTTGTCTTACTGGTTGTTTTTCTGATTATAATGGAGATGTAAAAGGAACTCCAGATGTAAATATAAACATGACCCCAAGACTTATATCCGCAAAAGAAAGTTCAAATTTTGAAGAAGTTGTTGAAACTGTCACTCCAGCAGTTGTTGGAATAAGTGCAATATACAATGACCAAGAAAGTGTTGGAAGTGGAGTTGCAGTTGCTGACGGTGGGTTTATTTTGACAAACAACCACGTTGTTGATGGGGCGAGTTCAATTACAGTTTATTATGCCAACAAAACAAGCGGGCGAGCGACACTTATATGGACCGACCCAAGTATGGACCTTGCAATAATTAAGGCAAGCATTAATTTGCCATATCTTCAAACAGCAAACTTGGATAGTGTTAAAACAGGTGAAGAAGTAATTTCCATCGGGACACCTTTAACTCTTCAATTCAAACACACAGTTACAAAGGGAATTGTTTCTGCGCTTAATAGAACAATTGAAATAGATAATGAAGACGGTTCCACAAGTTATCTTCAAAACCTGTTGCAACATGATGCAAGTATAAATCCAGGAAACAGTGGTGGGCCAGTTATAAATTCAAATGGAAAAGTTGTTGGAATAAACACTTTGAAGGTTTCGGAAGCAGAGGGTATAGGTTTTGCAATCCCCGTTGAAATTGTGATGCCTGTTGTAGAAAAAGTTGTGAGTGACGGCGGATATGTAACTCCTTATTTGGGAATTTTTGGACTTGACAGTGAAATAGCTGTGTTTTATGGACGAACATTAAACAAAGAAGGAGTTTATATTGTCAACATTGACTCATCTGGGCCAATGGCAAAAGCGGGTTTAACAAAAGGGGATATAATAATAAAAGTTGATGATCAAGAGATTAAAACGATGTTAGATTTGAGAACATCAATCTATCAGCATAAAATAGGGGATACAATCAAAATAACATTCCTTCGCGACAATATGGAAAATACTGTTTCTTTAACTTTAACAAACCGACCATAATTAAAAAAATCCATAGAATTTTCTATGGATTTTTAAATATCTTTTCTATATGTAATTTTCATTGGCTTAAAATTTAAATTCTTATAACAAATGTTTGCAACTTCATTTTCAAATAAAGTTTCAACTTCCAAATACTTTGCAGATTTTGTTTTTGCCCATGATATAAATTCTCTGATTAAATCTGTGGCAATATTATTATTGCGATGTGTTTTTTCAACATATAACAAATTAATTATTGCAATTTTTTCTTTAGTAATTTGTTTATAGGGGTTTTTGATATATCCATGCAAAAAAGCAACAATTTGGCTATCAACTTCAACTGCAAACAAAACTGTATCTGGGTTTTTGGCGCTTGCATCAAAAAAATCTTTTGCGTTGGCGTCAAAGTTAATGTTAGGGTCATATTTGCTTTCAAACTTTATTTGCTTATTTAAGAGCTCTTCGCATTTAACAGCGTCAATCTTTTTTTCAACTCTAAAAATTTTCATAGTAAATCCCTATCTATGACTATAACATTTAAAGAAGAAAATGCAAAATTATTTTGCTTTTGTTTAGAATTGGGATTATCTTTGTGTGTATGTGATGAAATTAAAAACAAGTGCAATGGGAAATTGCACTTGTTTTTTTATGTAGGAAGTGTTCGATTATCCTCTGTGTCCGCATGGGTTGCAAAGGCATGATAATAGTAAAATTAAAATTAAGCAATCACATCCGCCTCCAAATCCTTCTCCGTTTCCGCAACCACAGCAACATGACAAGATTAAGAGTATGATGATTAATGTGCAACAGTCACATCCACATCCATTTCTGCCCATTCCGTCGAATCCGTTAAAGAAATTCATGATATGTACCTCCTATTAAATTTTTCATATGTATCACTTTATCTTTTGTATTTTAAGGATTTTTTCTTTTGTCCTTACTTCATACTATGGAAGATAATTTCAAATTGTTACAAAATTGAAAAAGATTTTGCATAATCTCAAGTCTTGAAAAATATATTTAAAATAAGCAAGGTTTAATTCGACAAAAAGCGAGTTTATATGCCTTAATTCATCAGATTATATCTTTGCAAGAATTAATTGCTTTGATATTGTTAAAAGCGAGGAGAAAATGCCATTTTATGTTATAAAGTCACGTACATTAAAAATTTGTTTAGCAGTCATTATTGTTTCAATTTTACTTGCAGTAAGTATAGATGGGGTCAGCGCTGCCCAAGTATATTTTGGTTACCCAAACAGAAAAGTTCCCGTTTACTATGTCCAAACGGAAGAAAAACGAGTTGCAATAAGTTTTGATGCCGCTTGGGGTGCAGACAAAACTGAGGGGATTATGGAAATATTGAAAGAACATGGTTGCAATGGAACATTTTTTCTGGTTGGATTTTGGACTGATAAATATCAAGACATTGTAAAAAAGATAGACGAAAATGGATTTGAGATAGGAACTCACTCTAACACCCACCCAGACATGACAAAACTGTCAAAAGAAGCAATAAAAGGCGAATTGGAAACCTCAATAAAACTTATAACAGACATTACAGGAAAGTCAGTTAAATTTTTCCGCCCACCTTATGGAGCATACAATAACAACCTCTTGGATGTTGCGGAAGAAATGGGACTTGTGTCAATCCAGTGGGACGTTGACACGCTTGATTGGAAAGGTCTCTCTGGGAATGAAATATGCACTCGTGTTATGGATAACATTCGCCCAGGGTCGATAATTCTCTGTCACAACAATTCTGACCATATTTTAGATGCACTTCCAATGATGCTTGAACGTCTTAAACAACAGGGGTATACAGTCGGGTCTATTGGCGAACTTGTAATGACTGAAAATTTTGAAATTGATAGAAACGGAATGCAAAAATCCGTTGCATAAAAAGGGATAAGGAGAAATTATGAATTACGAAATGATGAACAACAATAAAGTGTTTTTACTAGGCAAAATTGAAAGTAAACCTGTTTTCAGCCATGAAACTTTTGGTGAAGCTTTCTATGAAATTATGATGAGTGTTCCACGTCTTTCAGAACATTCAGATTTGATTCCTATCACAATCTCAGAAAAACTTCTTGGTAAAGAAGATTTTGAAATTGGGAAAGAAATCGCATTAAAGGGACAATTCAGAAGTTATAATAAAATTATCGATGGGACCAGTAAACTTGTTTTGACTGTCTTTGTGAGAGAACTCATCGAAGTTAATGAAAATATGAATCCAAACATAATTGAAATTGTAGGTTACATCTGTAAACCACCAATTTACCGAACAACACCTTTCAAGCGTGAAATTTGTGATATTCTTGTTGCCGTCAACAGGGCATATAACAAATCAGACTATCTTCCATGCATCGCGTGGGGAAGGAATGCAAAGTATATAAAAGATGCAGAAGTTGGGACACAAATATCAATAGTTGGACGAATTCAAAGCAGAGAATATCAAAAAAAAGTTAGTGATGATGAATTTGTTACAAAAACTGCATATGAAATTTCAATTGGGAAAATACAAATTGGAACTGGTGAAGAAATTTCATCTGATGAAAGCATAATATAAAACGCTTGTATAAAGCGTTTTTATTTATAAAAACAGTCTTGGCATTTATGCTTGGTGTTTTTCACTAAATTTGTGTTTTCTGAGCGAGAATAATTTGCATGTTCAACTTTTTCTGTTATCCCACATTTCGTTACAATTTTATATTCTTTTCCAGAAAAAGGCATTGGAAGTTCAACGTATCCAAAGTGTAACACTCCATTATATTCAATGAAACAGTTTCTTTGTGCAAGTTTGATGGCATTACAACCGGTCAAAGCTGAAGTAACAACACCTAATGTGATTGCCGTTAATACAAATTTTTTAACTTTTTTCATGAAACACCTTTCCTTGGAAGATTCTCCTTTCTATGTATATGTGTGGGTCAGGAATTTATTCGAAGGTTGAAATATAAAAAATTGTCAAATTTTTGTTGACAAGCGGAAAATGTTTTGCTATATTATTTAAGCAAATTGCCTTACGCTCGTAGTTCAAGGAAAATGCAAAAAAGATATGCGGGAGTGGCTCAGTGGTAGAGCGTCGCCTTGCCAAGGCGAATGTCGCGAGTTCGAATCTCGTCTTCCGCTCCAAAAATGACCGCCATAAGGCGGTTTTTTTATAATTTTTGAAAAATTAAAATTTTGCATAACAAGAACAGTGAGATTGAATTTTAATATGAAATTTTAATTAAAATATTATTAATTAACGTGAATGCAAGTTTTTTCATATAAAATAATTGAATAATTCGTTGACAATTAATTTTTCTTTTGTTAAAATAGTCTTGCAAAAAATGGTACCATAGCCAAGCGGTAAGGCAAGGGTCTGCAAAACCCTCATTCCCCGGTTCAAATCCGGGTGGTACCTCCATCATGCTGGTGTGGCGGAATGGTAGACGCAAGGGACTTAAAATCCCTCGTTCGCAAGGACGTGCCGGTTCGAGTCCGGCCACCAGCACCAAAAGAGCGATTTGCTCTTTTTTTTGTTGTCGGGATTTTAAATCCCTGCGGGACTTAAACTCCTGTCAATTTGTTTATTACATTGGAAATGTGTCAAAAATTATGTATGACAAAATTGAAAGAATATAATGATAAAAGAAATTTTGAAAACACAAATGAGCCAAAAGGCAAGATTAAAAAATCAAGGGATAAGTTAATTTTTGTTGTACAATATCACGAGGCAAGGGCAAAGCACTTTGATTTTCGTTTGGAATGGAAAGGCGTGCTTCTTTCATGGGCGGTTCCCAAGGGACTATCTTTGAATCCATCTGACAAACGACTTGCAATTATGGTTGAAGACCATCCGCTTGAATATGCAAAGTTCGAAGGAAATATTCCAAAGGGACAATATGGCGCAGGGAAAGTGGCAATTTTCGATAAGGGCACATGGATTCCAACAAAGAATTTTGAAGAAGGGCTTCATAATGGAACAATAAAATTTTTTATGGACGGAGAAAAAATCAAAGGCGGATATTCTCTCGTTAGACTTGAAGATGGAAAAAACTGGTTATTAATAAAAGAAAAAGATGAATACGCGAAGAAAAATAACGTTTTTGAAAAGGATAAAGCGCTTTCAAAACATAAATCAAGGGGTGTAATAAAAAATCCATTTTCAAAAATTAATGTCGAACTTGCAAAATTATCAAATGAAATACCCAAAAATGACGATTGGATTTTTGAAATAAAATATGATGGTTATAGAATAATAGCAAATATTGAAAATGGGAAAACGAAACTTTTAACTAGAAATTCATTGGATTATACAAATAAATTTAAAGAAATTACAAATTCTCTTTCCAATTTTTTTTCTGATAACAGTGTAATCCTTGATGGAGAAATTGTATGTCCTGACGAAAAAGGCAGGTCGGATTTTGGTGCTCTCCAAGCGTATATAAAAAATCCTGGCAGAAATGACGTTGCATATATGGTCTTTGACGTCTTGGCATGGGAAGGAAAAGATTTAAGAAACCTTTCGCTGATGGAACGGAAAAAGATTTTAGAGAAAATTATGAAAGGAGCTCCAAAAAACATAAAACAAAGTGAATTTGTTCTCGGGCATGGTGAAGAATGTTTTTCTGCTGTAAAGAAGTTGGGGCTTGAAGGGATTGTTGGGAAACGAAAAGATTCGCCCTATGTGGGAAAGCGCAACGGAGACTGGATAAAGATAAAATGTTATAATAGGCAAGAATTTGTTATATGCGGTTATACAGTTAGCGAAAAAAAGAGGAACGGGATAAGTGCTCTCTTGCTAGGAGCAAAGAATGGGGAAAAATTTGTTTATGTTGGAAAGGCAGGAACTGGATTTGGCGAAGAAGAGACAAAAGAATTACTTTCAAGATTTAAAGGACTACAGCGAAAGAAATCGCCTTTTGATGAAACAATAAATATAAGTTCAGCTGAAAAATTACATTGGCTTAAACCTCAATTAGTTGCAGAAATTCAATTTGCTGAGATTACAAAAGACAAATTGTTGCGACAAGCAAGTTACAAGGGCTTAAGGCAGGATAAAATTGCGGGAGATGTAGTGATTGAAAAATCAGAAAGTATAATCGGAATTGAAATTTCAAGTCCAGATAAATTGATTTTCAAGGATAAAAATATAACAAAACTTGATGTGGCAAAATATTATGAATGTGTCGTAGGCCGAATGTTGCCGTATGTAAAAGACAGACTTTTGAGTGTTGTTAGATGTCATGGTGAAATTAATGAAGAAAAGTTTTTCAAAAAACACCCTGATGGGGAAGCAATAGGTGTGAAAAACAAATTAATATCCAATTCAGAGGGTGAAAAAAGCGAATATTTTTATGTTGAGAACGACAAAGGAATTATTTCGCAAGTTCAACTTGGAACAATTGAATTTCATACTTGGGGAAGTAAAGTTAAAAATGTTGACAAGGCAGACACAATAGTTTTTGATCTCGACCCTGATGTAAAAATAGACATTAAAAGAGTTCAACAAGGGGCAAAAGACCTCAAAAAAATTTTGGACAAACTTGGTCTCAAATCTTTTGTTAAGACGAGTGGTGGAAAAGGCTATCATGTTGTCGTTCCCCTTAGCAGGGGAATTTCATGGGAAAAGGCGGGAGAGTTTTCTAAAGGAGTTGCGAACTTAATGGAAGAAATGTGGCCAGAAAATTACACGACTAACATCAGGAAAGAAAAACGTAAAGGAAAAATTTTTGTTGACTGGGTAAGAAATGGACGAGGCGCGACAAGCATTGCTCCCTATTCTCTTAGAGCAAGAAAAGGCGCAAAAGTTTCAGCACCAATTTCATGGAGAGAACTTGACAGAATATTACCTGATTCCATTGACATAGAGACAATGAAAGATAGATTAAAAAAGCCTGATCCATGGAAGAACTATTTTGAGATTGACCAAAAACTAAATTAACTTAACAAAGTTTGTTCCAAGCTTAGCTTTTCCTTTCTTTAGTTTTGAGAAAGAAAAGACAAAACTTTTTTGAGGTTTTCCGGCATATAGATAACTAACTTCATAAGTAGAGAATCCAATTATATTTAAAAATGGATTAACATAAAAAAGTTCATTTTTTATGTAAACAATTCCAACCATGGAAATGATTAGAAGATACACTACCGCCATGCTTATAAACTGGAGTTCAAATGCAAGAGCGAAAAGGACAAACAGAGGAAAATATGGAAAGAAATTTGAACAAGTGACGTTTTTATAGTCCAATATTTCAATTTCTGAATAATTTTTATTTTTGTAATTTTGGAGGAATCCAACAATGCCAAAGATAATTAATATTACGTTTACAGATAACATTATCGAATTTGTGATATTGAATGTTAAATTCCCGTTTGCTATTTCAAGCAATTCCTTCACTATTATTAAAAAATAAAGTGGAATAAAACTACTCAAATAAAAACAGATATTTTTAAATTTTTCCATAAAACATAGTTTTAGGAAAAGATGAGATTATATGCACAAAAAAAGTGGCTTTATTTGCCACTTTTGTTTGTTTTTATATAATTATATAACATTGGACAGAGATAAATTGTTGATAATGAAACAAAAATTGTACCTATCAAAACTGGAATTCCAAATGTTCTTATTGAAAGTGTTCCAAACCCTGTTAAAAGGATTGAGCATATCAACGAAATTCCTAAAATTATTGCAGAAGGAATCAAAGTGTTTTTTGTTGCCAAATTTGATTGTTCTTTTCTTGTGAGAATACTTGTTTTAGCATTCTTTCTTACATCACGAAGTTTATCAAAGAAGACAAGATTGCTTATCAATGATAGCATAAACACTGTGAGTACGCTTCCAACAAATTGAACATCAATTGTGATTCGACAAATCAAAACGATGCTCATGCAGAGAAGTACATTGATTATAGATGTCAACAAAATTGTAATTCCGCTTGAAAGTCCATAGCGAATCATTGTCCCAAGTGCAAAAATTACTATTGCTGTTGCAAGGGCAATTGATGCATATTTTGCAACATCAGATTTTGTTCCCTCTACTGATGAAACTGTAATATATTTTGATTGTAAAATTCCTGTT
Organism: Clostridia bacterium; assembly: GCA_016297845.1. GTDB lineage: Bacteria > Bacillota > Clostridia > Christensenellales > UBA1242 > UMGS687. Next base: position 6,740 of record JAEDFV010000005.1, on the reverse strand, counting down.
GGATTATATTCACTAAATTCATTGTAGAGATTTTCTTTAAGTTCTGTTTCTTGAGCAGTTGTTAATTTTTCGTTTGAAGTCAATTTAAAAACAACTTTGTTTCCATATTCACTTTCTGCAATTTGAATTGAAGATATCTCAAAATTTTCGCTTATAACATTTTTAATTTTTTCTTTTGTCAAACTTTCGTTATATGGTGCTCCGTCTGGATAAGGGTCGCCTTCGTCATTTGTCTCTATTCCATAAACAACTTCAACAATTGTTCCACCTTTGAAGTCAAATCCAAGTTTAAATCCAATAACTGAAACTAAGATTATTGCTGTTAAAATAATTGCTCCAACAACACCTAAATAGTAGAACGCGTGTTTGACAAAATTTGTATTCATTGTTTTTATTTTTTGAGAAATATTATTCGATTTCATCAACATTTTCCTCCCTTGTGAAGTTTACGCGTTTTGCGTTTGATGGATTGAAAATTGAATATGACCAATTAAGATGATAAGTGAAGAATAGTGTTATTATTATAGATAGAACTGAACATACAATCATAATCATCGAGAAACTCTTCATTGCGCCTTGGCAGACAAAATACATAACTATTGAAATAATTGCAAGAATTCCACATATTTCAGAAATTATAGCAATTGATTTTTTGTAACCAGTTTTTATTGATGTTTTAAGTTTTTTCCCAAGTTGATATTCAGCTTTAATTTTTTCAAGCAAAATAACATGTAGCGAAGAAATTAAAATTACGCCAACAAGAACTGCTCCTAAACTTGCAACTGAAAGAGTGATAACAGGAATTGCCTGCATGAAGAACAAGGCACTTCCCACAAAAAGCAAGATTGAAAGGATTGACATCAATCCAAGTTCTCTATAGACAACACCGAAAATAATTAAGATAAAGAGAACTGCCACTGCGCCGGCAATAGTTATTCCCAAAAGACTTTCTTCGCCACTTGATGGGCTAAGTTCATATACATTTCCATCAATAGACAGAACTGTTTCAAAACTTCCTGTGGAAACTTGAATTGCTAAATCGATTGCATCTTCTTTTGTCATTGAACCAGTTGATGATGAGATGAATAAGAAATCATTAGTGATTTGACTAGAAACAGAAAGGGAGAAGAAATAGTTTTCGCTGTCACCACGATAGAAATATAAATAGACCGTTGATGATTCTGCGCTTGCTGTTATTGATGAAAGAGCTTCTGCGCCAGTTTCGTCAAAACCAATGTATGTTCCCCAGTTATATGTTGAAGGGTCTTGCATTGCAAAAGCAGCTGTTACATTCTTGCCAGAAATTTTTGTTTCTGCACTAGATGAACTTGAAACCTTTATTTTAAATTCTCCAGAACCAATCAGTGATAGAATTTCTTCAGCATCATCTGTATTTGCTGTTTCAATTCGAATTTTGTTATCTGAGCCAAGATAAACTCTTGCATCTTCATAACCTTTCTGTTCAATCAAACTGTTAATTCTAGAAAAAGTTGAATCAATTCCGTCTTTAAATTCTTCGTCTGTCATTGTTCCAAGTTTTGAAGGCGTGTAAGATGCGTAAATCCCACCTTCAACGTCCATGCCCTTTGTTATTGAACCAGCAAAACCAGCAAATCCTTTAGCAGAGTTTTTTGGCATGAAACTAATTATTGAAAAAACTAACAAAAGAGCAACTAAGATTGAAATTAATGTTATTTTTGCGATTGCTTTTTTCTTTTCCATGTCTAATTTTCCTTTTAAATTGCTAGTTGATTATAAACAACTTGAAAATTTAAGTCAACTAATTATAACCTTAAATATTATAAAACTAATAATATTTCATAAAATAGTTGTGTGAAAAAAGTTGTTTTAATTTCAGTTTTGGGTGCTATTGTTGTAATTATTTTTGTGGGATTTTTAATTTTTTCCTACAACAAAATTTTTTATCCGCTTAAATATGAAGAAGAGATAGTTTCAGCTAGCAAAGAATTTAATGTTTCGCCTGAAATAATTGCGAGCATAATTAATGTGGAGAGCAGATTTAATGAGAAGGTTGTGTCAAACAAAGGTGCTGTTGGCTTAATGCAAATTCTTCCGTCAACAGCAAGTTGGACAGTTCAACAACTTTCGGGTGGAAAAGGTGCTAAAAATTCTGAATTGGAACTTTCGTTTTACAACGAGACGACAAAAGAAGGGGAGTTATTTGACCCTATGACAAACATTCGAATTGGAACATGTTATTTTGTATATCTTTTAAATAAGTTTGGCGATTTTGATGTTGCTCTTTGTGCTTATAATGCAGGGGAAGGAGTTGTTAGAAATTGGCTAGGAAAAAGTGAATATTCAAATAATGGAAAAACTCTTTCTAAAATACCATATTCTGAAACGAAAAATTACGTTGAAAAGGTTAATCGGAACATAAAAGTCTATTCAAAAAAATTTAAATAAATATAAATATTAAAGTTGTGAAAATCCTTTACAACTTTATTTTTGTATGTTATACTTGCAGGGTACTTTGAGCAAAGTTTGTCGCGAATCTCCGTGTTGTACGACATGCATTGCCCAAAGCGAATTTTATAGGAGGTTTAAAAATGGAAAAGAACGTTAAAAAAGAGATTATCGAAAAATATCGTTTATCTGAAAGCGACACTGGTTCTCCACAAGTTCAAATTGCTCTTTTAACTGAAAGAATTAACCATTTGACAGAGCACTTGAAAGAAAATCACAAAGACAACCATTCACGTCGCGGGCTTCTCCAATTAGTTGGTCAAAGAAAAGGCTTACTTAAATATTTGGAAGCAAAAGATATTAACGCTTATCGTGAACTTAAAAAATCTTTAGGAATCAGATAGGCAACATAAAGGGAAGATTTTTATAAGGAGAATTAAAAATGTCAAACAAAGAAGCAAACATCTTTGAAATTGAAATTGGTGGCAGAAAAGTTACGTTTGAAACTGGAAAGTTTTGCGAACAATCAAGCGGAAGTTGCTTGGTTAGATGCGGTGAAACTGCTGTTTTAGTTAACGTTAACATGAGTCCTGTTCCAAGACCTGGAATTGATTTCTTCCCACTCTCTGTTGATTTTGAAGAAAAAATGTACGCTGTTGGGAAAATCCCAGGCGGATTTAAGAAAAGAGAAGGCAGAGCGAGCGACAAGGCTATTTTGACATCTAGACTTATCGATCGTCCTCTTCGCCCACTTTTCCCTAAAGGTTTTTACAATGATGTTACTGTTGTTGCAACGGCGATGTCAGTTGACCCTAATATTGCACCTGAACCACTTGCAATGCTTGGTTCAAGTTTTGCGCTTAGTATTTCTGACATTCCTTTCATGGGACCAACTGGTTCAGTTTGTGTTGGGCTTGTTGATGGAAAATATGTAATCAACCCTGACCTTGAACAAAAAGAAAAGAGTTTGATGCATCTTATGCTAAGTGGAACAGAAGAAGCAATTTTGATGGTCGAAGCAGGAGCAAAAGAAGTAACTGAAAAACAAATGCTCGATGGAATTATGTTCGGGCATGAAGAAATTAAAAAAATTGTTAAATTCATTAAAGATGTTAAAGCAAAAATTGGAAAACCACTTAATGAAAAAATTGCTTATGAAGTTGTTGATGAAGAAATCAACAAGGCAGTTAGAGAATTTGCAACACCTTTAATTGAAACAGCACTTGACGAATATGACCGTCAAGAAAGACAAGCAAAGCAAGATAAAGCAGAAGAAGAAATTTATGCTCATTTTGCTGAAATTTTCCCTGAACAAGAAAAACAAATTGGTGCAGTTATTTATAAGATAACAAAAGAAATTGTTCGTGGAAAGATACTCAATAAAGGCATCAGACCTGATGGAAGAAAAACAACAGAAATTCGTCCAATTTGGTGTGATGTAAACGTTTTGCCAAGAGTTCATGGAACAGGCGTGTTCACTCGTGGTCAAACCCAAGTTTTGACTACTTTGACTCTTGGAACGATATCAGACATGCAGAAACTTGAAGGTCTTGATGAAGAAGAAAGCAAACGATATATGCATCATTACAACATGCCAGGATATGCAACGGGCGAAGCAAAACCGCTCAAAAGTCCAGGCAGAAGAGAAATTGGCCATGGTGCACTTGCTGAAAGAGCGCTTGAACCTGTTATTCCTTCAGAGGAAGAGTTCCCTTATGCAATAAGACTTGTTAGTGAAGTTCTTTCATCAAATGGCTCTTCTTCAATGGCAAGTACTTGCGGTTCGACCCTTGCTCTTATGGACGCAGGTGTTCCAATTAAGGCGCCAGTTGCTGGAATTGCCATGGGACTCATCAAAGACGAAGAGTCGAAGAAAGTTGCTGTGCTATCCGATATTCAAGGTCTTGAAGATTTCCTTGGTGATATGGATTTCAAGGTCACTGGAACAACAAAGGGAATTACAGCAATCCAAATGGATATTAAGATTAAAGGAATTGATGAACAAATTTTGACAACTGCTCTTGAACAAGCACGTCAAGGAAGACTTTATATCTTAGACAAGATGCTTTCAGTTATAGACAAACCAAGACCTGAACTTTCAAAATATGCTCCAAAAATTATAACATTTTCAATTAATCCAGACACAATTAAAGATGTTATTGGGTCTGGCGGAAAGACAATTAACAAAATTATTGAAGAAACAGGCGTTAAGATTGACATAACTGATGAAGGACAAGTGTTTATCGCAACTCCAGATTCAGAAATGGCAGAAAAAGCCAAAAAGATTATTTTGGGAATTGTTGAAGAACTTGAAGTTGGAAAAATATATTCAGGAAAAGTAATAAAAATAATGCAATTTGGTGCTTTTGTTGAAATTGCTCCTGGAAAAGAAGGAATGATTCATATTTCAAAACTCTCATCAAAACGCGTTGAAAAAGTTGAAGATGTTGTCAAAGTGGGAGATGAAGTTGAAGTTGAAGTTATAAAAATTGACAACAAGGGAAGAGTTGATCTCAAGCTTGTTGGAAAAGAATAAACAAGGAGGGAATAATGAAAGAGAATACACACCCAAATTATCATGAAGTTACAGTTACATGCGCTTGCGGGAACAGTTTCAAAACTGGTTCAACAATCGAAGGCGACCAAATGAAAATTGATATTTGCAACAAATGTCACCCATTCTTTACTGGAAAACAAAAGATTGTTGATACAAGCGGTCGTGTTGAAAGATTTAACAAAAGACTTGGGAAATAACAATAAAAACAAACAGAAATGTTTGTTTTTTTTATTTTTGGCAACAATTTACACATGATTTTTTTTCCAGTTGTAAAAGGGAGTGCTGTATCGCACAAAAATAATAGGGCTATTGCAACTATAAATGATAAGGGAAAGATAGATGTTGTTTCGTTCAAAGACAAAAAAGATTTTTGGGGACTTAACATTCCTTTTTTTCGTGGTTTGTCACTTCTTATTTTTGGAATTTATCTTTTTATAATTTCACTTAATCGTTCACAACTTGTCCTTGGGAAAAGCAATAAAGAAGAATTTGAAGAAAAAATTGCAAAAAATTTGAAGGTTTCAAAAAGTGTTGTTACTTTGACAATTTGTGGGTTTTTGGGTGCTCTTATTGGTTTTGTTGGACTCATTTTAATTCCATATTTCTTTTTCTCAATGCTTAGAGATGAAGGTCTGGGTCTTTATCTTGTTGCTTTTATTATGGGAATTATAAGAGTTGCCTTTTTGATGATTATATTGCTTTCTCTTCGATTTATACCTTCAATGCGTCAATTTTATCGAAACAATGGAGCGGGAAATTTGGCAAAAGCAAATTATGAGAAGAAGAAAATCGACACATATTATCTTTCAACTAATTTTTTAAATTTTATAATATGTGGTTTCTTTTTAGCAATTTTTGTGGTATCATTTATTGTTGCTGAAATGAACTTTTTGTTCAGATTTTTGATAAACATTGCAATAATAATTGTAAGTTTTTCAGTTGTTTACGAAATTTTGAAATTGTTGGAATTTAAAAATTCGCTTTTTTCCAAAATTTTAATAATTCCTGTTGCGTTTTTAACATGTGAAATACCTGGTCAAACAGAAAGAGAACTTGCATTTTCAGCAATGAATGAGGTTTTGTTGATGATAGAAAATGAAGAAAGACTGATTGGAAATACAGTGTTCGGTGGCGTTGCGCTTAGTGTTGTTTATAGCGAAGTTAAACAAAGACTGTCCGCAGTTGGAATAGAAGATGAAGCGGAGGCGGATTGGTTAATTGCAAATGCGCTTGGAAAAAACAGAAGTGAAATTAAACTTTTGACTCACATTTCAGAAGCGGAACAAAGAAAAATTCGAAATGCACTGTTAAAACGCGAAAAACATATGCCAATTTCAAAAATATTTAATCAAGCAAATTTCTATGGTAGAGATTTTTACGTTGACAAAAATGTTCTTTCTCCAAGACAGGAAACAGAACTTGTTGTTGAAGAAGCAATAAAAGAACTTAAAAAATTTCAAAAGCCCCAAGTTTTGGACCTTATGACAGGGAGCGGAGTAATTGCAATTACTATTGCGAAAGAAACAAGTGCAAATGTTGTTGCAAGCGACATTTCTCATCAAGCGCTTGAAGTTGCAAAAAAGAATGCAAAGACCAATAATGCAAAAATAAAGTTTGTTGAGTCTGACATCTTCAAGGGATTAAAGAAAGATAAATTTGATTTAATTATTTCTAATCCACCTTATATACCATCGAAAGAAGTTTTGACTTTAGATGATGAAGTTAAAAAATATGACCCAATTTTGGCTCTTGATGG
>JAEDFV010000014.1 GCA_016297845.1 Clostridia bacterium | reverse complement strand
AGTGCCTCGTTGCCACAAACATATGCAACAACATCGCTTGGCGATAAGAAATCAAATTTCTTAAATAATTTTTTTATTTTGTAAATAAGTTTTTTAAATATATTTTTCATGCAACATCTCCTTTGAAAAAATCTTTTGCAATTTCAGGGCCAAAAAGTGCTTCACAATCAAAACTTTTTTTAAACTTTGAAAGCGAAAGACCAACAGTAACATTTTGTAAATTAACTTTCTTTTCTTTTGTAATCAAAGTGACTTTTTCCACATTTGTAACAAGAATTTTTCCGCTCATGCCAACAGTTCCAAAATCTATGTAATGAGAATTATCAATAAAAGAATTTGCATTATGTGTTAGAATTTTATCTATTGGAATGTCAAAAATTTTTCTAAAAATTGAATATTCAATAATCATGACTGGCGCATTTGTTTGCGGGTCATAAAGTTTATTTCCTGTGTCTAAATATGCTTCAAAATTCACTCGCTTACCCTTATTTTCTATTTCAGCTTTAAAGATAAAACTGTCAAATAGTTTTTTCCGGGAAAAATAATTAATAAGTTTTGCAACTAGTAATGCAACACATGCTACTATAGAAGCAATAACCCCAACAGGAATTTCTCCTCCAAACATCAAAACTCCTGAACCTTGGATACTCCCTGAAAACAAGAATATTATCCCGAAACAAGCCCCAGCCATCATGGCGGTTGTCAAAATGAAAATAGTGAAATAAAGAATATTTTTTTTAATTCCAAGTGGCTTTAATCCAATTCGAACCATCACTATTCCCAAAATAATTTTGTATGATATGCTCAACCACAATGGTAAGGAAAGAATTGGACTAAGAAGTGAAAAAAATCCACCAAAAACACTTGCTAGCGCAATACGTGAAAAACCAACGTTGCTTTTCAACATTAATGCTGAAATTTTAATAATAAGAAAGTTGATGACAAGGTTATCAATAAGCGCATATTCAACAACTATTTCCACAAATTTATTATATTTTAATTAAAAAAATTTCTTAGCATGATAAAATAAAAAAAGATGGCGAAAAAATGCCACCTTTGTCGGTTATCTCAATCTACCTATAACATCGGAAAGATATTGACCACTTCTTAATTTTATTTTGTTTTCACTTTTCACATTATCTAGTTCAGAAATAAATCTATCCCAATTTTTAATAAATTTTGTTATATACTCTTCAGAATTTCCTCTTTCTATAAACCTGCGAACATACTCATCACGACAATTTCGCATTGGATATACAATGTAAAATTTTAAACCTCTCTTTAACATTTCATCAACAACTTGTTTGTGATTAGATATAAAAATATAGTCATATTCTTTTGATATTGATTCGACTATATCACAGTAAATTTTTTCCCAACCTTCGTTTTTCCTAAAATAAGATGAAGAAAGGTCAAAAATCTTTTTTTTCTCATAAAATGAAGCATGTTCAACAAGACCTGTTTTCCCAACTCCTGCAAAACCACTTATTATAATCGCTCTTTTATTATCCAATAAACCCATATATCATCTCACTTTATTTGAGTATAATTCAAAGAATTTTTATAGTCAAGTTAATTTTAAAAAAAGGAAGTTGTAAAAACTTCCTTTATGCTTCGCTTTTCTGTTCATATTTGACAGCGTCAGAGAGTTTGACAGAAACAACTTTTGAAACACCTTTTTCTTCCATTGTAACACCATAAAGTGAATCAGCAAGTTCCATAGTTGGCTTTTTGTGTGTTATAACGATGAATTGTGTTTCTTTAGAGAATTTTTTCAAGTATTGCGCAAAACGATAAACGTTTGCTTCGTCAAGCGCTGCTTCAATTTCATCGAGTAAACAGAAAGGCATAGGTCTAAGCTTCAATATTGCAAACAAAATTGCAATTGCAGTCAAAGCCTTTTCACCTCCACTCAAAAGTGTGTTTGAACTGAGTTTTTTGCCTGGTGGTTCTGCTAAGATTTCAACACCTGCTTCAAGTACATTGTCGCTTCCAATTAACTCAAGTTTTGCATTTCCTCCACCAAAAAGTTCACGGAAAGTTATCTTGAAATTTTCATTAATTTTTTCAAACTCTTCACTGAATCGAGTTCTCATTTCTGTTGAAAGCTCTTGTATGATTTGAATAAGTTCATCTTGTGCTTTGTTAAGGTCTTCAACTTGAACAGCAAGTGCATCATATCTTTCTCCAAGAATTTTTGAATCTTCTATTGCTGCAACATTGATGTATCCAAGACGTGAAATTTCTTTTTTAATTTTTGAAATTTCGGCTAGTCCTTTGTTAAGGTCAAAATCTTCAACCTTAAGTGCTAAACAACCATTATAATCCAATTGATACTCTTCAAGAATTTTATCTTGCATAGAATCTATATCTGAATCAACTTTAGAAATTTTAAACTCTTCATTAAGTTTCTTTTCATTAATTTTATTAACTTCCAAAACAAGAAAATTTCTCTTATCTTCAAGTTCTTTGAGTTGTTGTTGCATATTAAACTTGTTCTCATCAAGACGTTTTTGTTCATCTTTTAAACTTGCAAGTTTTTCTCTAATTTCACCACTTGAACTGCTCTCGATTTGCCATGCAATTAAATTTTCAGCCTCTTCAATTTTTAAAACATTTTGCTCGAATTCTTCTTCAGTCAAGTTTTTCTTATTTTGATATTCAGAAAGTTGCAAGTCAAGACGTTCAAGTTCTTGGGTAGTCCCCATGATTTCACTTGTCAAAGAAGCAATTTTAACTCTAATTTCTGTTAAATTTTTGCTTAATTCTTCACGCTTTACTTTTAAATCAGCGAAACGAGATTGCCTTTTCGCAATTGCCTCATTTGCTCCTTCCTTGTTCGCCCCAACAGTATTTTCAAGATCTTCAATACTTGATAGTTCGTTTGAAATTACTTCAATTTTATTTGAAATTATTATTTTAGAATTGTTTAAATTTTGAATTTCATTTTCATAATCACTTACAAGTTGAGAAACAGAAACAAGCTTTTCGTTTTCCTTTGCAATTTCAACTTCAAGTTCTTTTTGCTTTGATGAAATAAATTCAAATTGCTTCATTGCATTTTGAAGCTCAAGTTTTTTTGCTTTGATTTTTTCGTCACCATTGTCAAAAAGTGCTTTCAATTTTGCAATTTCTTCACCAAGTGTTTTTATTTCGCGGTCACGACTAATCAAATTAACTGCTTCAGATTTTTTACTTCCACCGGTCATTGAACCTTGTGGATTTATAACATCACCGTCTAAAGTTACAATCTTGAAAGAAAATTTTGAATTTTGTGCAATTCTAATTGCCGTGTCAAGAGTGTCAACAATAACCGTTGAACCAAGCAAATTTGATATTACACTTTCTATTTCACTTCCATAAGAAATTAAATCCTTTGCAACTCCAAAACAACCGTTTACTTTTAACAAATTTCTTTCTTCTTGTGAAAGATTTCTTGGCTTCATTGAAGATATTGGCAAGAAAGTTGCTCGGCCAAATTGCCCTTGTTTCAAAAATTCAATTAAACTTTTTGCATCATTTTCATTCTTTGTAACGATGTTTTGAAGTGCGTTTCCAAGTGCTGTTTCAATTGCTGTTTCAAACTTTTCAGGAACAGAAATAAGCGATGCCAAAACACCAACCATCTTTTCTCTGAAAGCACTATTTTTTTCGCTTTCTTTTAAAAGTTTTTTAACACTTCCAGCATAACCTTCGTGTTCTGCTTGCATTTCTTCCAAAATGCGTTTTCTGTTTTCATAAACTTGGATTTTTGTTCCACAGTTTTGAACTTCCTTTTCCAAACTTGAAAGTTCATCTTGAAGTTTTGTTGTTTCAAGTTTTCCTTTCATAACAACTGAAAGTTGTTCTTCGTTTTGTTTATTAAGTGATTTCAAATTTTCACTTATTGAATTTTTAAAGGAAATTTGTTCATTAAATTTTTCTGTTAAACCTTTAATTCTTTCTTCAATTTCACTCAATGAAGTTTTGTTAGCATCTCGCTCAGCAGAAAGACGAGATGAATTTGATTTTATGTACGCAAGTTTGTCAAGAGCATCAAACATTTCTTTTTGATTACTTTCTGCTTCATCTTCACTTAAATTGAGTTCATCAACAATTTTTAAATAGTCTCTTGAAAACTCCTCTTCATCTTTTTTGAGTTTTTCCAGTTCGCCATTTGTCTCAGAAAGATGGCTGTCGCGCTCAACAATTCTTTCTTTTAAAGCAGAAATCAAATTGTCAAAATTTGTTTTGTCGAGTTCAAGACGACTGTTTTGCTCTTTCAAAAACTTAATTCTTTCACGAATAACGTTGGTTTCGCCTGCTTGCTTCTCAAGACTGACTGTTAAATTCAAAATATTTTCATGTAACCTTTCAACAGTCTTGTCAATTGCTTCAATACTTGTCATATTGTTCGTGTAGTTTTCACTAACCTTTTCAAGTTCTTGTTGACGAAGTTCAAGTTCTTCGTTAATTGCGTCAAGTTTGTTAGATATTTTAGATTTCATGTCAAATGCATTTTCATATTGATATATGTATGCATTTACTTCCAAATTTTTTAAGATTTCTTTCAATTCCAAAAATCTTTTTGCATCTTCAGATTGCTTTTTTAAAGGTCCAAGTTGACGTTCAATTTCATCAATGACAAGTTGCAATTTTAATATGTTGTCTTTTGTTCTTTCAAGTTTTCTTTCCGCTTCAACTTTTCTTGACTTATATTTTGATATTCCCGCAGCATCTTCGAAAATTGACCTGCGGTCTTCTGGTTTTGAAGAAAGGATTTTACCAACTTGGTCTTGACCTATAATTGAATAACCATCTTTTCCAAGCCCTGAATCAAAGAGCAAATTAACGATGTCTTTAAGTCTACAAGGTTGTTTGTTTAGGAGATATTCACTCTCTCCACTGCGATATAATTTTCTTGTTATTGCAATTTCGTCAAATTCATAGTTAAAAAATCTGTCAGTGTTATCAAAAGTCATTGTTACTTCACAATATGACAAACTTTTTCTCTTTTCTGTCCCAGCAAAAATAACGTCTTGCATGGAAGACCCGCGCAAAGTTTTTGAACTTTGTTCTCCCAAAACCCATCTAATTGCATCTGCTACATTACTTTTTCCACAACCATTTGGTCCAACGATTGCCGTTACACCATCATCAAATTTAATTTCAATTCTGTCTGCAAAAGATTTAAATCCTGCAAGTTCAAGTTTTTTAAAATTCATTTTTCGGTCCTTATAAGATTTTGCCAAATAAATATATGAGGCTTTTACCGTTCGATTTTAACATATAAAATTTAATATTGCAAGCAAAAACCTGTTTTTAATACTTATAAAAAAGAGCGAACATTTTGCTCACTCTTCAATATTTATCTTTGCATTTTCTATTGCCTTCTCAATACGATAATTCAAATTTTTGTTCTTTAATGTAATTATTTCATCAATTGAAACTTCAATTGCCTTTGCTTTGCTTGAACCATGAGATTTTATTATAAGTTTTTTGCAACCCAAGAAAGGTGAACCACCATATGAATTAAAATCATAAGTTTTTTTCAAATTTTTAAACGCACCCAACATAAATACTGATGCTAATCTTGCAAAGAAATTTGACTTAATAGATTTTTTTACTTCCCCCATCATAATTTTCAATGCACCTTCAGTTGATTTAAGAAGGACATTTCCTGCAAATCCGTCAGCAATTACAACATCATAATCTCCGCTCATGATATCTCTTGCTTCCATGTTGCCAACGAAATTTATGTCAAGTTGTTGCATAAGAGGAAAAACCTGATGACAAAGGTCATTACCTTTGTGATTTTCTGTTCCAACGTTCAAGAGTGCAACACGTGGATTCTCTTTCCCGAAGCGTTCCTTATAATATTCATTTGCCATAAGTGCAAAATGACATAAATTAATTGGCTTGCAATCCATATTTGCTCCGCAATCTGCAACTAAGACATATCCACCTTTTTTTGTTGGCAAAAACGGACAAAGAGTTGGACGAGAAACGCCTTTAATTCGTCCAATTTTCAAAAAACCGCCAGTTAAAATTGCTCCTGTACTCCCCGCTGAAACGAGACCAATTACATCATCATCTTTTTTCAAAATATCAAACGCAACAGCAAGAGAAGAATTTTTCTTTTCTCTGATTGCAACAGTTGGAATTTCGTCGTTTGAAATTAAATCTGGAGCAGAAACAATTTCTATTCTCGTTTTGTCATATTTAAGTTTTCCAAGACATTCCGAAATTTCATCTTCTTTTCCACATAAAATAAGTGAAAGGTCATCATGTTTTTTTTGCGCATTGACTGCCCCTTTTATAATCTCAAAAGGCGCATAATCTCCCCCAAGTGTGTCGATGACAACTTTCATAATTCCTCCATAATAATAAAACTATTTTTATAATGATATCAAACTTTTTTTAAAAGTCAAAACTTTATTTAACATAATAAAAAACCTTTTCAGGCTTTTTAAAAAATTTTCATCAAAGTTTAAAAATCAATATCTTCAAAAAATTCATCATACGTTGTATCAAAAATTTTTATCATTTTCGCAATTTGTTTTAATGGTGGAACAGTCTCATCTCTTTCCCATTTGCTTACAGCAGAAAATTTAACACCAAGTTTTGCACCAAGTTGATTTTGAGACAATTTATTATCTTCTCTTAATTTTCTTATTCGATTACCAAGTTTCATATTACTATTATGTCTTTGATATAAAATATTAAAAATAATTGTCTTATTAAGACAATTTTATTTGACTTTAAAGAACAATTTCGTTTATAATACACTCTATGAAAGAATACTGGAAAGAAAAATATAAGGAAGATTATGAAAATTTACAACTTTATGGCATTTATGTTCTCAGAGAAATTGCAAGAAATTATGGTATAAATTGTCCCACAAAAAAAGATGTGAAACGCTGGAAAAAGAAATAATTCTGGTGAAACACAACGAACTTAAGCCAACACCTTATCATAAAGGAAGACGACCAAAAGTAATGCCTCCACAAAATGAAGAATTATTTAATCAAGCAACAAATTATTTGCTAAGCAGATTAAATGTTGAGTTTGAAATTTTCCAAAAACGAATTAATAATATTTTTAAACAATATATAAAAGAAAAAGAGAATGAAAAAGTGGATCAATGATCCACTTTTCTATTATTTTCTTGGGTTTTTAATGTTTGCTTGTGCTGCTGCCAAACGTGCAATTGGAACACGGAATGGAGAACAAGAAACATATGTTAAGCCAATATTATGGCAGAATTCAACACTGCTTGGGTCTCCGCCATGTTCACCGCAAATTCCAAGCTTGATATCTTTTCTTGTTGATTTACCCAAATCGCTAGCAATTTTAATTAGTTTGCCAACACCATTTTGATCAAGTCTTGCAAAAGGATCATTTTCGAAAATTTTTCTTTCATAGTAAATATCCAAAAACTTACCTGCGTCATCACGACTAAATCCATATGTCATTTGAGTTAAATCATTTGTACCAAAAGAGAAGAATTGTGCAGTTTTTGCAATTTCGTCTGCGGTCAAAGCGGCACGTGGAATTTCAATCATTGTTCCAATCTTATATGTCAAATTAATACCTTTGCTTGCAATTATTTCATCTGCAACTCGTGCAACAATATCACGAACAAAATTAAATTCTTTACTATCACATGTCAATGGAATCATAATTTCTGGAACAACATCAAATTTTCCTTCTTCCTTAACCTTTATTGCTGCTTCAATTACAGCACGTGTTTGCATCTCTGCAATTTCAGGGTATGTTACAGCAAGTCTGAGACCTCTATGACCCATCATTGGGTTAACTTCTTTAAGACCTTCAACAGTTTCTTTCAACTCTTCGAATGTTAAGCCCATTTCTTTTGCAAGCGCCTTTATTTCAGAATCTTCGTGAGGCAAAAATTCGTGTAGAGGTGGATCCAAGAAACGAATTGTAACTGGTTTTCCTTGCATTGCTTTATAAAGACCTATGAAATCTTTCTTTTGCATTGGAAGCAATTTCTTAAGAGCACGTTTTCTTTCTTCAACTGTTTTTGAAACAATCATCTCACGAACTGCTGGAATTCTATCTGCATCAAAGAACATATGTTCAGTTCTGCAAAGTCCAATTCCTTCTGCACCAAAATTGAAAGCAGTTTTAGCATCATTAGGAGTGTCGGCATTTGTTCTAACTTGAAGAACACGATATTTGTCTGCCCAGTTCATAATTGTGCCAAAATCGCCAGAGATTGATGCTGGAACAGTTTTAACTGCTTCGCCGTAAATAAATCCTGTTGAGCCGTCAATTGAAATTGCATCGCCTTCTTTGAATGTTTTTCCATCAAGTTTAAATTTCTTGGCTTCTTCATCAACAACAAGTTCTTGGCAACCTGCAACACAAGCGGTCCCCATTCCTCTTGCAACAACAGCAGCATGGGAAGTTCTTCCGCCACGAGCAGTTAAAATACCCTCACTGGCAGCCATTCCTTCAATGTCTTCTGGAGATGTTTCCAAACGAACAAGAACAACCTTTTTGCCTTCTTTATGAAGTTCAATTGCTCTTTCAGCTGTGAATGCAACAACTCCGCTTGCAGCCCCTGGAGATGCTGGAAGTGCTTTTCCTATTGGTTTTGCCTTTTTAAGTGCTTCGGCGTCAAATTGTGGGTGCAAAAGCGCATCAAGTTGTTTTGGTTCGAGTTTCAAAAGTGCATCTTTTTCAGACAACATTCCTTCTTTAACAAGGTCAACAGCAATTTTCAAAGCAGCTTTTGCTGTTCTTTTTCCGTTTCTTGTTTGAAGCATATAAAGTTTTCCATTTTCAATGGTAAACTCCATGTCTTGCATATCGCGATAATGTTTTTCAAGTTTGTTTGCTATAGATACAAATTGATTATATAAATCTTCATTTTGTTCTTTTAGATGAGAAATTGGTTGTGGGGTTCTGATTCCAGCAACAACGTCTTCACCTTGTGCATTCATCAAATATTCACCATACAATTTCTTTTCACCTGTTGCAGGGTCACGAGTGAAAGCAACGCCTGTTCCACTTTGCTCACCCATGTTTCCAAAGACCATGGATTGAATATTTACTGCTGTACCCCATGATGAAGGGATTTCATTAACTCTTCTGTAGTAAACAGCACGTGGATTATCCCATGAGCGGAAAACTGCTTTAACTGCTTCCAAGAGTTGCATTTTTGGGTCTTCAGGGAATTCATATTTCATTTCTTTTTTGAAAAGTGCTTTAAACCTTTTAACCATTTCTTTAAGGTCATTAGCATCAAGTTCTGTGTCAAGTTTTACGCCCTTTTCTTCCTTCATTTTGTCAATGATTTTTTCAAAATTAGATTTATCAAGTCCCAAAGCAACATCTGAGAACATTTGAATAAATCTTCTGTAACTATCATAAGCAAAACGTGGATTGTTTGTAAGTTCAGCCAAACCTTCAACAACTTCGCTGTTAAGTCCAAGGTTCAAAATTGTGTCCATCATTCCAGGCATTGAAACTCTTGCCCCGCTTCTAACAGAAACCAAAAGTGGATTTGTTTTATCGCCGAATTTCTTTCCGGTTATTTTTTCCATTTTTGAAAGTCCGTCCATTATTTGTTTTACAATGTCATCAGCAAGAATTTTCCCGTCAGAATAGTATCTGCAACAAGCTTCAGTTGACACAGTGAAACCTTGTGGAACAGGAAGTCCAATGTTGGTCATTTCTGCCAAGTTAGCACCTTTACCCCCTAATAAATTTTTCATCTTTGCGTTTCCCTCTGAGAAGAGGTAAACATATTTGTTTTTTGCCATATTTTCTCCTTCCTAAAAATTTAAGTGTTTATTCACCAATGAAAATATTACACCAGCAAAAAAAATTTTCAAAACGATTTGAAAATAAAAAAGCAAAAATATTAATAATATTTTGACAAAAATTTAAAACTATGTTATCCTACCTCAGACGTAAATCATATAGCATCATAACAAAACTGAACAAAATGTAATAGATGCCTAATTAATGCGTGGCGTAAAAGTTGATTTCGTAATAACAAATTAATTAGGCATATTTGCACCTTATGCTGGTGTAGCACAGTTGGTAGTGCATTCGATTCGTAATCGAAAGGTCATGGGTCCGAGTCCCATCACCAGCTCCAATAATTTCTTTATTAAATTTTTTATTATTCTATTGATTTCTTTATTTTTTGTGATATAATAATTGTCAAGGAGAGTTACATGGAAAAGAAAAAAATTTCTGACAAGAAAACACTAAAAGAAAAAAACCAAAAATACAAAGAAGAATTTTTGAATAACATAAAACAAATTAAAGAAGATTTCGCAAATGCAAAAGCTGAAAGACAAGCTAAAAATGCAGAGAATAAAGCTTTGAAAGAAGAAAAACAAAGAGCTAAAACAGAAGAAAATCTAAGAAAAAATGTAGAATTAACAAACAAAGTTGAGAAAGATCTCCGTCCACAATACCCTGATCCTAAAGAAGAAGAGCCATTTTATGATATTTTTAAACTAATTGAAAGTTATGGAAATATAATGAAAGAACAAAAAGAAGCAGCTGGCTACAAAACTAAAGCAGAATTGGAAGAAGAAAAACTTAAAAAATATTTAGAACAACAAGAAAATGAAATTACATCATTATAAAAAATCAGCAATTCATGCTGATTTTTTTATAATTGTTTAATACCTAAAGAAACACGTTTAGTATCTTTATTCATTTCCAAAATTCGAAATTTATATATTTTCCCAATTTCCAGTACATCACTTGGGGATTGTATTTTTTTGTCAGACAAATTTGAAATATGTGCAAGGCAATTAACTCCCCCAACATCAACAAAAGCGCCATATGTTGTGAAATTTTTTACTTTTCCTTCCACAACTTTATTTACAAAATTCGTACGCCAAAAAATTTCTTCATTAGCTTGACGTTGCTTTTCTTCGAGAATTTTTATTGACCCTTTTATATATTTTGTTTCGGAATTAATATCTATTGCTATTGCATCAATTTTTTTATGCAATATGAATTTTGTATTAACTTTCCTAGATGAAATTTCAGTTTCAGGAATTTCAATTATATAATCACCAAGATGTGAAATAAGGGCATTATTTTTAATTGAATCTACCACACAAGTGAAACTGCAACCAAGTTTAATTGATTTTGCATTTTGATTCTCAACTTCAATTTTTTCTGCTTTTTTTTGTGATGCAAGAATAAGTCCATCTTCATTTTTTCCACCTAAAAGCATAACAGAAAATCTTTCGCCAATTTTTCTTTCATCGAAATTTTCTATCTCAGCTTTTGGGATAAACGCATCAACCTTTCCTCCAAGATTGAAAATTATTCCATCAGATTGAATTGCAAAAACAATTCCCTCATGCAATTTTTTGTCTTTATAATTTATAAAAGTTTTGTCTATTTCATTTAAATTAAATTCGTTCATTATCTCTCCCAACAAAAAAGAAAGGGCACATTGTTCTGCCCTATTCTTGAATTTCCTCGTAAAAATCTACAAGAACATTTTTCATTTCTTTATATAAAAATTTTATTTGTTTTATGTTTGATGCAACAAAATCAAAGCCAACAATAAGGCCATTTAGAATTCTCAAATTCTTAATATCACAAGCATCTACAATGGCATCAAGAATGATATAAGCATCTTCACGAATTTCACTTCTTATTTTTGTAGAATAATCAATCTCTGTCATCATGTCATTTGCAAGCTTTTTTATTTCATGAAAGTATTTTTCATAATCAACTTCTCTTATGTTTCCATCTTCTAAATTTTCCATTTACTCGCTCCTTATAGAGTGATGATATCACAAATAAAATAAAAAGTAAACAAGTTTAATATACTTGTTTTAAAATTTAAAACATGTTATAATCGTGCGTAATTACAAAATAAAAGGAAGAATTTATGATACAAACATCAAATGTAACTTTGCAATTTGGCGGAAGAGTTTTGTTTAAAGATGTTAATTTGAAATTCACAAAAGGAAATTGCTACGGAATAATTGGTGCAAATGGCGCAGGAAAATCTACTTTTTTAAAGGTATTGACTGGAGAACTAGAACCAAACAAAGGTGAAGTGCTAATTGATAAAAACGAAAGAATGTCAGTCTTGGAACAAAATCAAAACAAATATGATGACAAAACTGTTTTGGAAACAGTACTACTTGGTCACAAACGTTTAATGGAAGTTCAAAGACAAAAAGATGAATTATACATGAAACCTGATTTTTCTGAACAAGACGGCATATTGGCAGGTGAACTTGAAACAGAATTTGCAGAACTTGGGGGTTGGGAAGCAGAAAGTGAAGCAAAAACTTTGCTTTCAGGAATTGGAATTCCCGAAAATTTATATAACACATTAATGAGAGATATTGACCCAAAACAAAAAGTTAAAGTTCTTCTTGCCCAAGCATTATTCCTTTCACCAGACATTTTGATTCTTGATGAACCAACAAACAATTTGGACTTTAAAACAACGCGCTGGCTTGAAAACTACCTTTTAAATTTTGAAAACACAGTCATAATTGTTTCCCACAATCGACATTTCTTGAACAAAGTTTGTACTCACACATGTGATGTTGATTTCGGACAAATAAACATGTATCTTGGAAACTATGATTTCTGGTACGAAACAAGTCAACTTATGGCACGTCAAGCAAAAGAACAAAACAAGAAAATGGAACAACGAGCAAAAGAATTAAAAGATTTCATTGCTCGCTTTGCAGCAAATGCATCAAAGTCTAAACAAGCAACTTCAAGAAAAAAGGAACTGGAAAAATTGACTATTGAAGATTTCAAACCATCTTCAAGAAAATATCCATACATAAATTTTGAAATGTCGCAAGATTTAGGAAAAGAAATTTTGAAAGTTGAAAACTTAACAAAAAAAGGAATGTTCAAAAATCTTTCCTTCACAGTTAATCATGACGACAAAATTGCTATACTCTGCTCAAACGGTTTGGCTGTCACAACCCTTTTCAATATATTAATGGGGATTGAAAGTCCAGACAGCGGAACAGTAACTTGGGGAAAAACCACGAAAGTGTCATATCTTCCACAAGACAATAGAAAATATTTTGAAAATTGCAAACTTTCACTAGTTGATTGGCTCCGCCAATATTCGAAAGACCAAACTGAGACATACATAAGAAGTTGGCTGGGACGAATGCTATTTTCTGGCGAAGAAGCACTAAAAGAAGCAAATGTTCTTTCTGGCGGAGAAAAAGTTAGATGTATGATGGCAAAAATGATGCTCGAGGGCGGAAATGTAGTTCTTCTTGATGAACCAACAAACCATCTTGACCTTGAAAGCATAACATCACTTAACAAAGGAATGATTAATTTCAAAGGAAATATGATTTTTGCATCTCATGACCAAGAAATTGTTGAAACAGTTGCAAACAGAATAATTGATATAGTAGATGAAAATACATTTATTGATAAACAATGCACCTACGAAGAATATGTGGGAGCAAATAACTAAAAAAACATGTTGCATAAACATGTTTTTTTTAAAAATTTTCAATAATTTCTTGAATTAAAAGTGTGTCAGACAACATTTTACCGGCCATCATAATTGGCGCAAGTTCCCCATCATTGATTATATTTACTTTCATCTGAAGTTTGTTTTCCATAAACTTTTCTAAGCCTGGAATTTTTGTCAATCCACCAGTAACAAAAATTCCATCTGTAGTAATATCTTTCGAAACATCTGGTGAGCAAAGATTTATTGTTGTTTCTATCGCTACAACAAGTTCATTAATAAAATTATTTAAAATTGGGAAAATCTCATCGCTTGAAATCGTTACTTTTTTAGGTTTGCCAGAATTATCATCTATCCCAACAATATGCGATGTTCGACTGTCCCCTTCAATGAAAGTTGAAATTTCTTCCTTGATTTTTTTAGCCGATGCAACGCTAATTTCAATTTTATGTTTCTTTGATATACTTTCCGCCAATTCAATGTCCAAAAATCTTCCACCAAGTTCAACTGAAGAACCTTTTATAATTGAATTCATATTAATAGTGGCAATGTCAGTTAAAGAGCCTCCCATATGAACCATCATAATTGTTTTTCCAACTCCCATTGGTAGGTTAGAAGCATATGCAGAAAAAACCACACTCGGAACAATTTCAACCTTTCCCAATCCACAAAGTTTGCCCACTTTTTTTAAATCTTCTTTCGTTTCGTCTGAAACACCTGCTGGGACAAGAAAAATGGCATTTTCTTTCGGAAACTTTCTAAGTTTAATTTTTCCTAAATAATCTTTTAGCATTTCTGTGGCATAGTCCACACTTTTTACTTCACCACCAGAAATTGGGCTAAAAATGTAAGTCGTGTCGTTGGTTTTACCTTGGAGTTTTTCAGCATCATAGCCAAATGCTTTGATTTCATATTGGTCGCCAACACACGACGCGCAAACAAGACTAGGTTCTTTTAACACCAATCCTTGGTCTTTTCTAAAAATCAAAGTATTAACTCCGCCAAGTTCAATCGCCAAATTAAATTTCATTTTATATGTTAATTGTCAATATGACAATATCCCCTCCTCTTTTAACTTTAAAAGTTGCATTCTGTGCATATGACATATTCATTCTGGCATAGAGTAATGTGTCATTATCTTCAATATCAAAATTTATTAGACCTTTTTCAGTTTGAATCTCAACACCAACAATTATATCTCCAACTGCAATTCCATCTATTATACAAGTTTCTTCAACTCCAACCACTTTGAAACCACTTTCTGTAAATTTTTCTGTTGAATCACTGATAAGCGAACTTCTTATTGAATCATATCCACTGATTCCAAATGTAATCTCGCTTGTTGTTGAACCTGTTGTAAGATAATTGTCAACAACTTTGTCAAGCATAACAATTGCAGGATAAATTGGAACGGCAAAGAAAAGTGAGTTTGCGTCATCATCACCAAGTGTATTGAGACCAACAACATAGCCATACATATCTATGAGCGCACCACCACTGTTTCCATGGTTGATTGGCGCATCATGTTGAATCAAGTGTTCATAAATATTTGTTCCAGATACAGCCACACGCAAGAGATCAGATGTTATCTCACCTGTTGTAGCAGACGCATAATATGATTTCTGATTTCCAACTGTGATAATCTCTTCAAGAATATTAAGTTTTTCTTCCTCAGAGCATAGAATACTTCTATCCTTAAGCTTTGCTGCAGGCAAACTTGCAAAGTTTTCACAGATAATAATTGCCATGTCAACTTGTGCATTGCTCCACAAAAGTTTTGCTGGGAACTTAGTTGTTCCTCCATCTTGACTGACTGAGATTGAATAAGATGTTATAACTTGAGATGAACCAATATTTGTTACAACTGGCTCTGCTAAAGTGTCAGAAATAACGTGATAATTAGTCAAAATAAATCCACCAGAGTGAACAATAAACCCACTGCCATAACTGTACAATTCTTCTTTTGTCGTTGTTTCTCCACCATTAAGAGTTTCAACTTTTTTGTCTATGCAAATTGTAAAAGAAATGTCTATATAACTTTGCGCAATTTCTGCCTCAGTCGCGCCCTCTTTTGTCTCAATTGTAACGTTTTCAGCATAAGCAGAAGCATTGTATGAATATGAAGAAGGTTTTTTATTTGTTATAAACGAAAAAGGCATTGTGCATCCTGCAAAAATGAATACACAGCAACATAAGAATGCAAAAATGCTTAAAACACTTCTTTTCTTTTTCATACTATCTCCAAATTAAATTACTTCAATGAACTTTGTAAAAACTTTTTTAAAATTTGTGTTAACTTTCATTGCTTCTTTAATTTCAAAGTCAGCATCTTTATTAACTATAGTCTTCATTATAATAGAATCGCCCAAAATATCGCAAGTCAAGTCGTCAACTGCTCCGCTCTTGCTTGCATCAAGTGCAGCAGCAAGTTGAACAAGAACGCCAATTTTTTTAACAGCAATTGCGTCTTCTTCAGTAACAATTGAAGAATATTTAACCCACTCAGCCAAATTAAAATTGTCCAAATCTTGGAGTTTGCATGCAAAAGCAGCAAGCAAAATTTCTTTTTGAGAAACACCTTTAATTTTTGAGTTTAGAATTACTTCAAAAGAATTTTTAACAGAATTATCAAAATTAATTCTTTTTCCACTATCATACAAATAACCAGCAATTCGCATAGGCTTTATATATGGTCGTGGCAATTTATGAATCACCTTTAATTGCTTAAATACATTAATGCAAAGTTCATATACCTTGCAGTTGTTTGAATTTGTATTTGACAAAAATGAGCTTATATTTTCCAAACTATAAATAAACATATCACTTAGTGGTTTTTCAATTATATCTGGTAAAACAGTTGTTGCAATGTAACCATCTAAAATTGTATCTGCACTAATTGAAACATGATTTACATTAAGATTTTCAATAAAAAGTTTTGC
>JAEDFV010000004.1 GCA_016297845.1 Clostridia bacterium | reverse complement strand
GCGAAATTTCAGATTGCTATAAGAAGGGAATTTTTGACGAGTTTATTCCTCCTTTCAAACTTTTTGCAACTCCAAATATAGAAAGCAACGACGTCGTAATTTCTTATAATTTTAGGACTGATAGAATGAGAGAACTAATTGCTTCTCTTTCTCAGAAAAATTTTACAGGATTCCCACGTGCAAATCTTGAAAATTTGTTTGTTGCAACAATGACTGAATATGATAAATCATATAAAAATATAAATTTAATATTTGAGCCAGAAAAAATAAAAAATTGTTTGTCGGAAGTCCTAGCAAAAAATAAATTAAAGCAATTTAGGGTCTCTGAAACAACAAAATATGCCCATATAACATTCTTTTTTAATGGCGGGATTGAAAAGCCTTTTAATGGAGAGGAAAGAAAACTTATTGACAGTTATAATGTCCAAGATTTTTCATGCGTGCCAAAAATGAAAGCAGGGCAGATAACCAAAGAAGCTATTAAGGCAATAACGAGCAAAAAATATGATTTTATTCTAATTAATTTATCAAATGCTGATATGATAGGACATACGGGCAATTTAAAATCTGCGAAAAAGGCAATTAGATACATTGACAAATGTGCATATAAGATTGCAAAAGCAACTTTGCGTGTTGGTGGAGATGCTATTATAACTGCTGACCATGGAAATGCTGAGGAGATGATAAGAGATGGAAAGAAATTGACAAGTCACACTCTCAGCAAAGTTCCTTGCATTTTAGTTAGTAAAAAATATAAAAATATTAGTTTAAGAAATGGAAAACTCTCAAATATTTCGCCAACAGTTTTGGATATTCTTGGACTCAATAAACCAAAAGAAATGACTGAAAATTCGTTAATAATTTGATTTTGTTTTGTTAATTTAGAATATTCGTATATAATAACTAAGATGTTATAATAGGCATTGGAGGAAAGATGAGAATAATTCCTAGAAAAATTAAAGTCAAAACAGAATTTTTTAAGGGTATAACTCTTAGTGATATTATATGCGCTTTTATTGGGATAGGTGTTGCAGTTGCTCTGTTTACGGCTAATTTCCAATATCATGTTTGGGTCGGGATAGGCTGGCTTATTTTTGCTGTCGCAATGTTTTTCCCAGTTGCCGATGGAATAAGATTCTATTACACACTTGGCTATTTGTTCCGTTTCTTTGCTCAAAAGAAAAAATATTCACGTGGAGCAAAAAAACAAACTGCTGAAGTTAAGTCAATTATTCCTTTTGTTGGATTCACGCAAGATAGATTTATTGATTATGGTGATTATTATGCTCAAGTTATTGAAATTTCGCCAGTTGAATTTGGCTTGTTGAATGAATTTAAGCAAAACATGTTAATTGAAACTTTTGCAAATGCAATTCGTCGTTTAACAGAATCACAATCTGCAAATATCGTTAAACTTAGCAAAGCAATGATTTTGGATAATTATGTCTATGTTGAGGACAAAAAATATGACTCGCTGATGGATCTCCAATATGAAGGCGAAATGACAGCTAAAGAAGTTGAAGCGAGAGCGGGAATATTTGAAGATAGGGTTTCAAGAGTTGAAGCACTTAATAGACAAGAAAAAGTTTATAAAGATTACTTCTATTTTGTTGTCTATGATAAAGATAAAGAGGTTTTGGAAACAACAATCGAAGGTATTATGAACACTCTTTCAAACTCTGCAACTCCTGTAACAACAAGAAAGTTGACAGGAAAGGACCTCGTTGTTTTTGTTAAAGCAACGTTTGGAAAAGAATTTGATGAAAGAGAACTTGATTCTGTTCCAATGAGTGAATATTTTAATTGGGCAACACCAAAAGAAATTAAGTTTAAAGCATCTGGTTACAGTATAGATGGAAGAAACTATCGTCAATTTGTTTTCAGCGATTATCCTTTGAATGTTGGAAATGCATGGGGATACAATTTCTTTTCACAAGATAGAACGAAAGTAATTGTAAAAATAAAACCTATTGCAAAATATAAAGCAGAACGCAATATCGATAAAGCCATCATGGAGATGGAAAGCAAGTATTCTCAATCTGGGAAGAGCAGTAAAGTTATTGAAAACGAAACTCATAGACAAACTCTTAAAGATTTGCTTGTTGATTTAAAAAACAACAACCAACAACTTTACGATATAAATACATTTGTTGTTTGTGAAGAACCAGCAAGAAAAGAAGTTAAAGCTATCTTGAAACAAGAAGGGTTTAAATTTTCCGAACTTTTTGCTAGACAAGTTGATGGTTTCATAAGTTCAAATTTGTCGATGAGAGATAACATAAAAGAAACTTTGCGTGGAATTCCAACTTCAACACTTGCAGCAATTTTCCCATTCATTTCTGGTGCGTTGCAAGACAGGGAAGGTTTCTATATAGGTTACAATGAATATCCTATTTTTGTTGACTTTTTCTTGAGAAACAGAGAAAGAGTTAACAGCAATATGATGATAATTGGTAAATCTGGGTCTGGTAAATCATTTGCAACAAAGACATTGCTTGCGAATTTTGCAGCAGATAACACAAAAATTTTTATTTTGGACCCTGAAGATGAATATACAATTCTTGCTGGAAATTTACAAGGAAAGGTTATTGATGTTGGTTCTTCAGCCATGGGAATAATCAATCCTTTCCACATTATGACAACTTTGAAAGACGATATAAAAGACATTGATGAAATGGGAGATGAAGACGAAGAGGAAGATAATGGAAAGCTAAAACTTCGTGAAAGTTCCGACACATTCTCAACCCATCTTCAATTTCTTGAACAATTCTTCAAGGTTATTTTAGATGGAATGGATAGCGATGCATTTGAAGCGCTTAACTCTCTTGTTGTTGAAATGTATAATGAAAAAGGGATTAATGAAGATGTTGACCTTGACAAATTGACGCCTGAGGATTATCCAATTTTTGATGATCTATACCGTCTTATCAATAAAAAACTTGAGACTGAAACAAATCAGTATCATAAACAAAACTATTTAACCATACAAACTTACATTAAAAAATTTGCAAAAGGCGGAAGAAACAGCAATCTTTGGAATGGACCTACATCTATAAGTACCAAAGAAAATTTCATTTCTTTCAACTTCCGTTCACTTCTTGCAAATAGAAACGAGATTATAGCTAATGCACAAATGCTTCTTGTTTTCAAATATCTTGACAACGAAATCATAAAAAATCGTGACTTTAATTTGAAGTTTAGAACAAACAGAAAAGTTATCGTTGCAGTTGATGAAGCTCACGTTTTCATTAACCCAAATTATCCAATCGCTTTGGATTTCATGGCGCAAATGGCAAAACGTATACGTAAATATTCAGGTATGCAAATTGTTATTACACAAAACATTAAAGACTTCGTTGGAACTCCAGAAATCCAACGTCAGTCAACCGCTGTTATTAACGCCAGCCAATATTCAATGATTTTCTCGCTTTCTCCAAACGACCTTAATGATTTGGTTGAACTTTATAGAAAATCTGGTGAAATCAACGAAGAAGAACAAAACAGTATTGTGACAGCAGGCGTTGGTCAATGTTTCTTTATCTCAGGAGCAATGAGTAGAACTATGATGCAAATTGATGCTCCAAATTCAATTAGAGATATCTTTGAATAAAAAAAAGCGAACTTTATGTTCGCTTTTATTTATAAGGGGGGGGACGGCATTTGTTTGCGACAGCAAACGGTGATTTGCGGGGCAAATCACTGAAATTTTAACGAAGTTAAAATTTAAATGCCGTCCCTTTTCCTTATGCTTTTATTTCCAAAATTTTGTATGAAACTACTCCAGCAGGGGTTGTAACTTCAACTGTTTCGCCTTTCTTTTTTCCAAGAAGTGATTTGCCAACAGGACTTTCATTTGAAATTAATCCTTTCAAAGGGTCGCTTTCAGTTGAGCCAATAATTTGATATTCAACTTCTTCGTTGAATGTTTCGTCAAATAATTTAACTTTGCAACCTACTGAAACCTTATTTGTTGGAAGTTTGTCCATATTGATAATTTCGCAGTTTCTGAGTTTTACTTCAATCTCTGCAATTTCTGCTTCAATCATGCCTTGTTCTTCTTTTGCTGCATCATATTCAGCATTTTCTGATAAATCGCCAAATTCTCTAGCAATTCCGATTTTTTTTGTTACTTCTGGACGTTTTATAGTTTTTAATTCCAAAAGTCTGTCTTCAAGTTGTTTTTTTCCTTCTGGTGTTAAGAATGTTTTTTCCATTTTTGTTCTCCTTTAAGAAAAGAAAGACATCACAATCTCGTGATGTTCTTCTTAAACCGAATAGATAATACTACTTTCTCTATTTTAAGTCAACTGTTTTACCTATTAGTTCAAAATAATTTATGTTATAAATTGTCATTTTATTCTTGTTCGTATCCCATTTGTTTTTGACCTGCTTTAACAATCTTTTTAAGTTCATTTGTTGTCATATTTTTAAAAAGCTCTTCTGATGGTGTTCCATCAACTCCGTGCATGTCAGATGCAATTTTGATTAACTGTTCTCTGGTTATTTTGTTGTTTTTCATATTTACTCCTTTTGATATTAATATTATAATACACCTTTCATCTTTTTGCAATAGTAAAATCTATTTTTTTTGGAAGATAAGTGCATCTTCACCATTTTTATAATAATTTTTGCGTCTAGAAATAAGTTTGTAATCTTTACTTTCATATAGTTTTTGTGCTGGAACATTGCTTTCTTTTACTTCCAAAAAAATAGGTTTTTTAAATGTTTCAAGTTCGGAAAGAAGCGCGCTGGCAAGTCCTTTTCGTTTATCTGATTCAGATGTCGCAACAAGAAGTAAATCGAACGAGTCAACACAATCTTGTGCTACAAGAAAACTTTTTATTGTTTCAGTTTTCATCACAAGAAAAATGGTGGTTGGAGAAGAGTAAGAATTTTCGAATTGTTCAAAAGTCCAACTTTCGGCACCAAATTGTTGTTTTGAAATCTCGTAAATTTCTAAGAGGTCATCTGCGCTGATTTTATTTTTTATTTCCATTTAAATTTGCCTCCGCTTGACTTGGCCTTAAATAAAGGGGGACAAGATTGTTTTCGTCCACAAAAAGATTTTTTGAAATTTTTTCTTTTGTAATAAGAAGCAAATTTTTTGGTGTAAGGTCAACAATTTCCGTTTCAAAAGGCAAATTTTCTATTGAAACAAAATTTTTAAATTGATTTAATTCTTCTTTTGAAATCATTTTAGGCGCAGATGTTTCTTTTTTATCGTTGTATTGTGCCAAAAAATAAAATCCGCTCAAGCCATTTATAACTGCTGTTTTTTCAATTTTTGTTGATGAATATGCAATTAATTCGAGAGAGTTTATTGCAACACATTTTATATTTGGGAAGACTGCCAAAAGACCTTTTGCTGTTGCTATCGAAATACGCAGTCCAGTAAACGAACCTGGGCCGACAACAACGCTTATTACATCGAGATTTTTTATCACATCGTTTGAATTTTCAGTTTCTTTTTTTGCATTTTCAAAAAGCTTTTCAACTTCTAAAAGCAAATTTTCTGAATGTTTGCAACAAGCATCTGTTTCTTTATAAAAAGTCTTTCCTTCATATTCAAGTGCAATATTTGCTTTGTCAAAAGCGGTGTTTAAACATAAAATATTCATACTATTTCCTCTAAAGTAAATTTTCTTTTATTTTCATCAATTTTTTCAATTAATATTTTTAAATATGGAGGGGTAAAAAGCCCTTTAACATTTTCTGCCCATTCAACGAGTATAATTCCGTCGTTGTTTTCGAAATAATTTTCAAACCCCAGTTCATACGCTTCTTCTTTTGACGAGAGTCTGTACATGTCAAAATGATATAAATTTTTGTCGCCAGAATATTCATTAAGGAGAGTAAAAGTTGGACTTGTAATTGTTTCTGATATGCCAAGGCCTTTTGCAAAACCTTTTGAAAAAGTCGTTTTCCCCGCGCCAAGGTCTCCTGATAAAACAATAATTTTTGGAGCTACAATTTGCTTTGCAAGATTCTCTGCAAAATTTAATGTTTCATCACGATTGTTTGTTATTTTTTCCATCGTTCATCTCCTTCTTTTGATTTTTTGCGAACAAAGCAATTCCAATAGATGAAAATATAATTCCTTCAATAAATCCGACAATTGTGTCAGAGAGATAGTGTTGTCCTAAATACATTCTCGAGATTATAACACAAGCAATAAATACTGTAAACAAAATTGTGGAGAGAATTTTTATGCTCTTATGTTTGCATTTTTTTAATATTGCAAATAAACAAAAGCAAACAATAATGGTTGCGCTAAGTGTGTGTCCGCTTGGCATTGATGCGCCACTTCCCGGCAAAATGTTCTTTATTGAACTGTCAACCATATATGGTCTTGGTCGATTGATAATATATTTTAAAATGAAATTAGCCAAAATTGAAAGGCCATAAGTTAAAACAAAATAAACAGAGTATTTTTTGTGGACGAGCGTGAACAGAATTAAGAAAACAAAAATAAAGCCAATATAATTTGCAAAATGTGAAATTGTTTTGCAAAAAATATCAAATACATTTGAATTTATTGATTGTAATGATTTAATTATTTCAATTTCCATGACATTATTATAGCAAAAAACAACGAAATTTATTTTTCGCTTTTCCCTTTTTTAATTTTTTTGTACTTAACGACTTTTACAGTATATGGCGAATAGATTATAATTGCTGTTATTCCCACCGCAATTAAAATTATTTGCCAAAGTTTAAATTCAACACGTGTATATTGAATATGGTCTGATTCCAGAGCAATTTCGCCTGTTAACGAAACTCCCATTGCTATATTGCCATTTCTATCTGTTCGATAAATATTATAAGAATTCACCCCACTTTCTTCAAGTCGTGTTATTGTTTCGGAAGAAGGGTGGCCATAACTTTTTTGTCCTACAGAAGCAATCGCAAATTCTGGCTTTATAATATCAAGAAACTCTTCGCATGTTGATGATGCACTTCCATGATGGCCTATTTTTAAAACATCTATGTCAAAATATTCAATTGAATATGAATAGTCGTTGTTTAGCACTTTGCTGACAAATTCTTTTTCAACATCATCGCTTGCATCACCTGTGAACATTATTTTTCTGTCCATATAGTTTAAAATCATAATAGGTGAGTAATCATTTGTTACAGCAACTTTTGATGATGCACTTTTCTTGTATACGCTTCCTACTATTGGCGCAAAAAAGTCTAAAATCCACATTTGATTATTAGTTGTTGCTTCGGTTGCGTTATAAACTTGACTTGTTATAGAAAGGCCTTCGCATGTGTAAGTCTTATTACAACCAACTTCATTCTCAAGAGCATTTATTACATTTGAATATAGTTGACTCTCGCAATAAACAGAATTGGGGTTTAGTGCACACTCAGCTTCAGAAGTGTAGATTTGAGGTAGATAGCAGTTTTTTACAAGATAATTTTCAAAAACATATTCTGCGTTTCCAATGTGGTCAGAATCTGGGTGAGTTAAAATGAGATAGTCAATTACAGGTTCGTCGTCAATATATATAAAAGTTAAAGTATTTAGATACTCTTTGAATTTGTTTGTTGAACTTGTGATTGAGTCGCCAGTGTCAATAAGCATAATTTCGCCTGTTGGAAATTCAATTATTGTCGCATCTGCTTGACCGACATCAACAAAATGCATAACTAATCCCTCATCATCTATTACGCTTGCTGGGGCATCGTAGTTATATGCATAATTGACCAAGTGTTCAATTTTTTCACGAAAGAAAAATGTTGAGCATAAAACAAGAACAATAAATATGAAAATTATTGTTCTTATTAAAAATTGTTCAAAAATTGGTCTTTCTTTTTTTTCTTTCGTTTTTTTCATTTAATTATTTTTTTACTATTTCAAACCCTTCTTTGGTATCCTTTATTAAAAATCCTTTTTCTAAAATTAAATTTCGCAATTTATCAGATTTTTCCCAATTTTTTTCGTCCCTTGCTTTTTTTCGTTCGTTTGCAATGTTAATTATTTCTTCTGGAATAATTTGTTGGATTTCTTCATCTAAATTTAAACTGAAAACTCTGTCGAAATCTAGCGCAAGTTTGTAGACTTCTTTGCTTTTCTTTTCAGTTTTTAGCATTTTCCAAAGTATGCCAACTGCAAGAGGAATATTAAGGTCATCAGAAATCGCCTGTGTGAATTCATTTTTATAGTTTTCAATGATTTCATTTGAAATATCATTTGTTCCATTCTTATGAAGTGATATAAGTTGGCGCAATGTATTTAAGGCTTGCTTTGATGACTCCAGACTATCAAAAGTGAAATTTAAACTTTTCCTATAATGTGTGAGAAGATTCATGTATCGAAAATCTAAAGGAGAAAATCCTTTTTCATTAAGTTGGTCAAGTGTGTACAGGTTCCCAAGGCTTTTGCTCATTTTTCCGCCATCAACTTGGAGAAATTCTGTGTGCATCCAATTTTTAACAACTTGACGGCCTTCATATGCATCATTTTGAGCAATTTCATTTTCGTGGTGAATAGGTTTGTGGTCAATTCCGCCGGTGTGGATATCTATTGAATTGCCGAG
This sequence comes from Clostridia bacterium, assembly GCA_016297845.1. Classification (GTDB taxonomy): domain Bacteria; phylum Bacillota; class Clostridia; order Christensenellales; family UBA1242; genus UMGS687. The sequence goes on along the minus strand of JAEDFV010000004.1, from coordinate 52,677 downwards.
ATATTTTCTCCCCATTGCAGAACATTCAATGTGCCAGCCGGGGCAACCTTCACCCCATGGGCTGTTCCATTTCATTATGTGTTCTTTAGGAACAAATTTCCAAAGGACAAAATCAAATGGGTGGTGCTTTTGTGGATTTTCGTCAATTCTGTTAACTCCAACTTTTGACAAATCTGCACCTGAAAGTGCACCATAAGCAGGGAATTTTTGGATATCAAAATATACACCATCATCAATAATATAGGTGAAACCCTTTTGTTCCAAAACTTTTATAAACTCAATCATTTCGTTTATGTTATCAGTCGCTTTTGCTACGTGTTCAGGGAGCTCGATATTTAGTTTTTTGCAGTCTTTGAAAAAGCATTCTGTGTAAAACTCAGCAATTTGTTTTGGGTCTTTTTTTTCACGTTTTGCTGCAAGTTCCATTTTATCTTCACCTTCATTTGCATCAGAAACAAGGTGTCCAACATCAGTTATGTTAATTACTCCTTCAATTTTAAAGCCACAATATTTTAATGTTTTTCTAAGTAAATCCATAAAAATATACGCACGCATATTTCCTATATGAGGGAAATAATAAACTGTTGGCCCACATGAATACATTTTTACAGTGTTGTTTTCTGTAACAAGGTTTTCTTTTGTTCTGGTTAAACTGTTATAAACTTTCATAAATCTCCTATTATTTTTTAATTTAATTATTGAGAGAATAAACAACTGCACTCATGCAATAGTCAAAAAATCTTGGTGGAAGGCTAGGAGCAGGAATTGCATTGTTTTTTGAATAGATAAATTTTTCACCATCTTTTATAAGGTCTTTTGATTTTATAAAATATATACTGCCTAGATTAGAATATGCTTGGGAAAGATTAATTTGTTTATTAAATTCAATTATGCAAGCAAGTCCAAGCACATCATTAAATGCAATTAATGAGCTGAAATAAATCTCATTTTCATTTTTGTTAATTGAGAATCCAAACGTTTTAAGTTTTTCAACAAATTTTTCTGCATTAACAAACATTCCATTAAAATTGCTTATTTCTGTTGTCTGAGCTTTGAAATCTCTAACATCAAATTTAATTCTTTTGAATTGTTGGAAAAGTGGATTTTCAATCTTGTTTGTTATTTTTTCAAATCGGTCATCTATGTCAAGCGTGTGTAGAATTTGGATAGCAAAATTTTCTTTTGGTTCATCGAGCAATTTTAACAAATATGACCTTTCAATTTGTCCATCTTCCGTGTCTTCAATTACAAAAGCATTATATAATTTCCCATTTTTATATTCACCCCAAATAAGTCTTTTAAAGAGAGATTTGAAAGGTTCTTGGGCTGAAATTGTATCAAAATTTTTGCTTGTATATTCTCTTCCAGTTATAAATGCACTTTCTAGACGTTTCTTCTGTCTTTCAATTTCTTGAGCAGTTACATTCCCGATGGCAAGTTGGTCGGTGATGTCGTCAATATTTATGTTTGCTTTCTTTGCTAATAACAAGAGCATATTTGATTTCCATTGACCATCTTGAAAGTTTCGCAATGTGTTTGATGAGAAAATTTTTAGAACTTCAAGTTTTCCGCTATTGACTAAACATTCTGTTAAATATTTAGCTTCTTTTTCGCGATTGTATGCAAAGAGTAAAGAATTGAAATCTACTATTTCACTTATTAAATTTTCATCGCCAAGAAGGCAGAAAAACCTTATTGCCCACTTCGCTTCTTTAATATCATCTTTTCTTGACACAACCCTGAACAACTTTTCAGCAAAATCATTTAAATCTTGTTTTTCAAAGACATTGTATAGATACTCTAAGTTTATTAAATTTGAAAGATTGCTTTCTTCTTTAAAAACATTTATCAAATAGGTTTTAACAATATTGTTGGCAGGGAAGCCACTTGCTAAATTTAGTTCGATTTTGTCAAAAGGAATCCCTAAAGTTCTTTCTTGAGGCTCCTTAACTTTTCGTCTTGCAGTGTACACAAATTGTTTTTCTGTTTTTACATCTGGACTTTTTATTATCTCTAATTTTTCTGCAATAGCAATTTTAAGGTTTTCATCAGTTGCCTTTTCATACATATCATTAAGACGTGAAAGAGCTTCATTATCAGTTCCAAAGGCCAAGAGAACTTCTGAGAGTCTTTCTTTCTCGGAATTTGAAATGCTATCATAAATTCGTTTGTCAAGTTCGAGGAAAGTTTCGCGTTTGTAATTTTTCAATATATGCGAATTTTGTTTTTCATCACAATCATCAGAAATAAAATCATCAATGAGCAGTCTAATTCCGCGGGCAGTGTTGAAGTCTGTTATAATCTCCAAAAGTTTGTATTTGTGTTCTTTGTTAGATTTTAGGTATGACAAAACCCACTCCTCATTTTCATTGAAGAAGTTTTGCATAAATTCAATGGCGGGACGTTTCCAATTATATAGAATTTCACCTTTTTGACTTTCAAAAGATTTTAGAATCAGAGGTAGATATAAATTTTTGTCAATTTCACAATTTTTTACTATCTCAATGAAACGGTCGAAATATCTTTCGAGAAAAGTGTAATTTTCTTTGACAGATGAATATTTTATTTGACCAATTTGTCCAACAAAAATCTTTTTCACAAAATTGAAAACATTGTCATATTGTCTCAAAATCAAAAGCAATTTAACAAAATTTGAAAGTGGGATTATGTAATTTTTTAGTTGAAAAATTAAATCTGAAAAATCGTCAATGTCTTCAGTTTTTACTTTTTCCGTTTTTACATTTTCAGCCAAAAAATTTAATTCCATATAAGTTAAATTTTCACTTATAAATTTTTTGTAGTCAACCTCTATTTCAAAGCCAAACATAGTTTTTATTTTATTTTCTATTTGTTTTAAATCTTTTAAAATTTCCATGTATAAGATTATATCAAATATTTATATTTATTACAAATATAAAAACAAAAAAACTTCAACTTTCGTTGAAGTAATTTTTATTTTAAACTGTCGACCGCTCGCTCGGCATAGGTGTTGTTTACAACCTTCGAAAAACTTACTCTTGTTTTTAGTTCGCCAGCGTTTTCCATCACATCTTGTAGATGGGAAAAATCTTCTGATTCCATAACTGGTGTGCTTTTCCAAGCATCGAAAAGAATATAGTTTCGAACAGATGAAACGATTATCGAATCTGATGTTGTTGAGAAAGATGGACGCAAAGCATCTGCAATTTGTTCATCAGTTGCAGAGATGAGATAATTGTAAGCACGAGTTACTGCTTTCAAAAATCCTTCAATTTTGTTTTCGTTTTTGTCAATATAACTTTGCATTGCCATAAAACAAGTGAAAGGAACATTTCCGCTGGCTTCTCCAACTGATGCGACAATATATCCACGTCCGCTTGCCACAAATTCACTTGCTGTTGGTTCGAACATTGTGCAGTAATCTCCAGTTCCGCTTTCAAATGCTCCAACTGTTAGATTAAATGCAATGTCAAGATTAATTTTACAATCTGTTGGTTCAGTTCCCACTGTATTTCCTGCTTTTTCAACAGCATATTGTAATGACATCGCAGGTGAGCCACCGCGTCTTCCGCCAATTATTTCTTTGCCAGCAAGTTTACTCCAATCAAAACTTGGTTCTTCTGTTCGGCCAACAAGTAAACTTCCGTCACGTTTTGTAAGTTGTCCAACAATTACAGGTGTGTTTTTTGCCCCTTCTCCAACAACATACACTGCTGTTTCAGGTCCAAGCAAAGCCATATCTGCATTTCCACTTAAAAGAGCAGTCATTGATTGGTCGGAACCTCCGCCGTTGGTTAAATCAATTTCAATTCCTTCGTCGTTGAAATAACCCAAATTTATTGCGGCATAGAAAGGTGCGTAAAAAATGCTGTGTGTAACTTCATTAAGACGGATAACTTTTGACGTTCCACTTCCGCACCCAGCAAAGACCATTGAAACACTTCCAACTATCAATGCTAAAAAAATTGTAAATTTTTTCATCAAACCTCCTTAAAATTTTACTAAAAGCATAATATGAAAAATTCTTTGAAATTGTTTTTTTTTGTTAAATTTTTTCAAGATAATTAGTCATATGTTATATAAATGAAAAATTTTAGAATTCATCCAGCAACTTGGTTTTTTCTTTTTTTACTTTTGGTGACGGGATTTTCGAGCGTTATTATTCCATATCTTTTTGCTATAACATTTCATGAACTTGCACATGCATTTGTTGCAAAGAAACTCGGTTATGGATTGAGTAAGGTTTGGATTCTGCCTTATGGCGCATGTGTATCTTTTGATGACTTCACTTTTAAGCCAGAAGATGAAATAAAAATTGCGATTGCTGGACCACTTATAAATGTTCTTTTTATTGTTTTGACTGTTATGTTGTGGTGGATTTTCCCCGTTACATATGTTTACACATATACATTTGTTATTTCAAATTTTTCAATAGCATTGTTTAATTTGTTGCCTGCTTTCCCGCTTGATGGTGGAAGGATTTTATCATCAATTTTAAAGACAAAATATAAATCAAAGAGTGTTTATCGCATAATTTGCATATTAAATTTTGTTTTTTCTGTTATTTTTTTACTTATTTTTATTATTTCTTGTTTTTATGGAATAAATTTTTCCTTTGGAATTATTTCAATTTTCCTTTTTATGGGGATAATTGATGGGCATTTTCAAGGCAAATATGAGCCACTTTTGTTACAAATAAAAAAGAAAAAACAAATTACTTCTGTTAAGTCAATTTGTGTTTCTTCGTCTGTTCCCTTTTATAAAATTGTTCCAGAGTTAAATTGTCATAAATTTAATGTTATATATGTGCGTTTCCCAAACGGTTTGAAATTGGTTACTGAAGACCAGTTTCAAAAATTTCTTGAAAACAGTCCCTTGGATTCAACTTTTGATTCAATTTATCAAAACAAAAAATCTCCTTTTGAAAAGGAGAAATAATTAATCTGCATAATTTTTAAAATAATTCTTTATAAGAATAACAGGAGTTCCCTTGTCTCCGCTTCCACTTGTAAGGTCACAAAGAGAGCCAACAAGGTCAGATATTTGTCTTGGAGTTGTTCCAAGAGCAGTTCTTTTATTGTCTTTTGAGTTGCCTTGTTTTTGTTTCAATATTTTCTTAAATTCTTCACTTGCTTCTTTCCCCGAAAGATTTGAAAGTTGTGTTTCTGAAACATATTTTAATTTAATTTCATTTGGGGTTCCTGAAAGCCCGCTTGTGTAAGCAGGGGAAACAACAGGGTCAGCCAACTCCCAAATTTTTCCAACTGGGTCTTTAAACGCTCCGTCTCCATATACTAAACATTCAACGGTTTTTCCTGTTAGACGATAGAATTCTTTTTGAAGATTATCAACAAAAGTCTTGGTTTCACGAGGAAAAAGTTTGAGTGTGTCATCTGTGTTTATATTGCTTCCAAGAAGACCGTATTCTTTGTTAAAACCACTGCCATCAATGCTTTTTGTCATCAATTCATCTAGCGAAACAACTTTTTTTGCACCGCACTCATAAAGATGCTTTTTTGTTTGTTTACGCGTATGAATGTCTGCGTTTATTATATATTTTGTGAAAGCAAGTATGTTTTCTGCCTTGTTTCCAAAAATTATTTCGCAGTTTTCGCCGGCAACTTCTTTATAAAATTTGATGTAGTCAACTCCTGTAAAAAGATGTTTTGTTGAACCAAAAAGTTCGTGGAATTGTGTTTCTGTAAGCGCTTCACCATAAGGGTTTATTTTGCTGTCATACAAAGCTTGTTGTGTTATAAGAGGATTTCCAACTTCGTCTGATGGATATGACAACATTATTATAAGTTTTTTGCAAGCTTTTGAAATTGCTTTTAATATGAGAGAAAACCTATTTCGACTCAAAATTGGAAATATCAGTCCAACGACTTTGTTTTTAAAATGTCTCTCAACATCTTTTGTGATTTGGTCAACTGTAGCAAAATTTGATTGAGAAATTCCAACAACTGCTTCTGTCACTCCTACTATGTCTTTGTCTTCCAAAATTATATTGTTTTCTTCACATGCACTTAAAACACTTCTCGTAACAATTTCAACAAGATTGTCTCCACGTTTTATTATTGGAGTTCTTATTCCATAAGATATTGTCCCTAGCTCGCCCATTTTTTCTCCTTAAAAAAATGTTATACTTTTTATAATTTTGTGTCAACTTATTTTTCGTCATACTTGTTGAAGATTAATATTGAAACTCCAAGCGACAAAATTGTTCCAACTATTACCAAAAGCCCAAGACCAGTTTGGACGGATAAAGGTTGGACGGGGGAGTCTGAAGAAAATTTTATCAAATCCAAGACTATGCCGATGATGACAAGTGCAAGTGAATTGCTTAGTTTGAAGGCCAGTGTCATTATCCCTGAATAAACTCCTGTTTTGTTTGTTCCCTGAATTTCATAATCCTTTGCCATGACATCACCAAACATGGATAAGGGGAAAGAATATAGAACTCCAGTGCCAAAGCCACTTATGAATATACTTGGAAGAGTTAAAATAAACAAAACATTTGTTGAGAAAAGTTGACGCAAAGTAAACAAGCCCCATAGAACAAGTATTCCTATAATTCCTATTCCAAGTCCTCGAATTAGTGTTTGTTTCTTTCCAATAGATTTTGAAACGTGACTCCAGAAAATTTGAGCGAGAATTGCTGAGATAATAAGCGTGCCCATTGCTATTGATATTTGTTTTGAATCGAAGTGAAAACAATATGTGAACATATGCATGCCTGATGCAGTCAAAATTGATGAGGCAATTAAACTTATTGAATAACCTGAAATAATAATTCGATAACGTTTTTTCTTTAAAATTTTAAAAAAGTCATTGAAAATTGAAAGAATGGATTCTTTTTTTGTTTTAATTTTAACTGGACAACAAACTTGGCGTTTTAAAGTTCCAAAAAAGGTCATAAGTCCAAAAATCAAACAGAGAAGAGAAGATACATAAGCGGTGTTAATATATCCGCTTGCCAAAAGTTGCCCTTGGACACCTTCGCCTGAAGGCATAAATATAAACATAAAAATTGTTGGAAGCATCATTCCTATAAGTTGAAAAATTGTTCTGATGCATTGAATTGAAGTTTGTTCTTGGGGGTCGGAACTCATTTCTAATCCCAAAGCCAGATGGGGTGTTGCAAAGAAAGTACAAAATGTTTGGACTGCAATCAAGGAAAGAAAAATCCAAATAAACTTTATTATTTCTGGAGCATTTGCTGGAATTAGCCATATCACTAGATTAATTGCGCACATTCCAAAAATTCCTATTAACATGAAAGGGTGGCGCTTTCCAAGTGATGAATTTAAATTGTCTGAATAATAGCCTACAATTGGGTCTGAAATTGCGTCCCAAAAAACTCCTATTGAAACGGCAAGCCCAACTAAAGTTCCTGAGACACCCATAACACTTGTTCCAAAAAACATAATAAAATTTGACAATGTTGATGATATTGTTGAATATCCCAAGTTGCCAATTCCATAATAAAATTTTTCCTTTTTGGAAATTTTCATTAATGTATGATATGCTTGAAAATTTTTAAATAATGTTAAAAAACACTTAACAAGGAAAAGAATTTATTGTATAATTGTGGAAACAATAAAGAGGGGGTACGTATGTTTTTAGAAACCAGTGAAAGTTTAGAAAAAGTATTAATGGAAGCAAGCGCAGTTGCTCTCAGATTTGGCGGAGATATGGTTGAAACTGAGCATATTCTTTATGGATTGACAAAAGTATCTTGCACTGCAAAAAAAATCTTAAAAGAATATGGAATAACAGACGCAAAGTTATTAAATATCTTTAGAGAAAACAATGAAGAAGAGACATTCTTTGACAGTGTTGTTTTGACTCCTGGAGTTAAAGAAATTTTTAAAATAGCTCAAACAATTGCCATGCAACTTGGACATAATTTCCTCGGAACTGAACATCTTCTTCTTGCGCTTTTGTCTTCTTCAGATTGTTTTGCCACAAGATTGTTGACATCATATTTTAAAATAAATGTCTCAGAATTGAAAAATAAGGTTATTGCTTTTCTTCAAGGTGGGAACTATAACGACAAAAATCAAGAAAATGAGATATCAAATCAAGATAGTCAAAAACAATCTAATCTCCCAGAAAAACTTTTGGAGATTGGAAGTGACTTCACTTTGAAAGCAAGGCAAGGAAAAATTGACCCTATAATTGGACGTGAGAAAGAAATTGAAAGGGTAATTGAAATACTTTGCCGAAAAACAAAAAATAATCCATGTTTAATTGGAGAAGCAGGTGTTGGAAAAACGGCGGTTGTTGAAGGGCTTGCACTTGCCATTGTTCGTGGGGAAGTTCCTGAATTGTTGAAAAACAAAGAGATTTTTTCACTTGAAATTGGAAGTTTGATGGCGGGAACTAAATATCGTGGAGCGATGGAAGAAAAATTAAAAGATGCAATTGAAACAATTATTGCAAACAAGAACATAATTGTGTTTATTGATGAAATCCACACACTTGCTCAAGCAGGGGCAGAAAAGGGAGAAACCAGTCCATCTGATATGTTAAAGCCATATCTCTCACGTGGAGAACTTCAAACAATTGGTGCCACAACAACAGATGAATATAGAAAGTTCATTGAAAAGGACAAGGCGCTTGAAAGAAGATTCCAACCAATTGTAGTTGAGCCACCAACTGTTGTTCAAACAATAGAAATCTTGAAAGGACTTCGTGACAGCTATGAAGCTTTCCATAAAGTTAAAATAACAGATGAAGCAATTGAGGCGGCGGCAACGCTCTCGGATAGATATATCATGGACAGAAGTTTGCCAGATAAGGCGATTGACCTAATTGATGAAGCATCAAGCAAGGCAAAAGTAAATTTCAGTTTGAAACCTGCAAATATCCGCGAAAAAGAAGACAAACTTAAACAACTTCAAGCATCGCGTGACGAAGCAAGTTTGGAACGTAATTATGAAAAAGCTGCAAAAATCCAGTCAGAAATTGTAAAACTTGAAAACGAACTTGAAAAACTTAACATAAAAACAAGCAAGAATGAAAAGGTTAACTCCATAGGTGCAAACGAAATTGCAGATGTTGTTTCAAGATGGACGGGGATTCCTGTTAATAAAATTACTGAAACAGAAAAAGAAAAACTTGTCAACCTTGAAGCCATTTTACACAAACGTGTTGTTGGTCAAGACGAGGCAGTTGAGGCAGTTGCAAAGGCAATTAGAAGAAGCCGTGTTGGTCTTCAAGATGCAAAACGCCCAATAGGTTCATTCTTGTTTATGGGGCCAACAGGTGTTGGGAAAACAGAACTGTCAAAAGCAATTGCTGAAGCAATGTTTGATAATGAAAACAATATTGTTCGTTTGGACATGAGCGAATATATGGAGCCACATTCAGTTGCGAAACTGATTGGTGCGCCTCCAGGATATGTTGGGTTTGATGAAGGTGGACAGTTGACGGAAGCAGTTAGACGAAAACCATATTGTGTTGTGCTTTTTGATGAAATTGAAAAGGCGCATCCTGACATCTTTAACGCACTTCTCCAAATTCTTGATGATGGGCGTTTAACCGATTCACAAGGACGAACAGTGAATTTCCGAAACACAATAATAATTATGACAAGTAATGTTGGCGCAAGCGAAGTTGTTAAACGTTCACATCTTGGATTTGAAGCAGGTGACGGAGAAGAAGGCAAAGAGTCGTTTGACGAAATTAAACATATCTACATTGATGCATTGAGAAAGAAATTTAAACCAGAGTTCCTTAATAGAATTGATGTGACATGTGTGTTCCATTCACTAACAATGGAAGATTTCACTAAGATTGCAAAAATTTTGATGAAAAATATAAATAAACGACTTCAAAAACAAGGAATTGAATTGAAGCTTACTGGAAGAGCACTAAATTATATCGTAAGTCAAGGTGCTGATGCAGAATATGGAGCAAGACCTCTGAGAAGATTTATTCAACAACATGTTGAAGACACAATAGCAGAAAAAATTCTTCTTGGCGAACTTGAAAAGTCTGGGAGCATTATAATAGATTATGAAAATAATAAATTGACTTTCAAAAATGAAGAAACTCAAGAAAATCATGAAGAAAATTAAAAAACACGCATTTTAGCGTGTTTTTTTATTGATTTTGTTTTTTTGCAGTGTGATTTGAGCCTGATTTTGTTTCTTTTTTAATCATTTCAACTTCTTCAATCATCATTTTTTCGCCTTTATCTGCAATTCTTTGAACACTTTTGCAATATTTATGTAATGCGATGCCGGCTAATCCTCCAATCATAACTCCAAAAATAAATCCTTCTTTCATATTTTTCTCCTTTTAGCTCATTCGCTGATTTTAGTCTTTGCAAAAACGTCTATTTTATTCGTCTGGAGCATAAATTTATTTAGGGAGAAAATCATGTTCAACTTCTTTTCGGAAATAAAAAAAGAACTTAAAATCCCTGATTTTGATGGGGAATATAACATAGTTAATATTAACGGAAAAGCAGTTTATGTTGAGGGACAAAAAGGTCTTATTTCTCTTATGGAAGACCAAATTGTTTTTCGTGTAAAAAACAAAATAGTAAGTGTTTATGGGAAGGATTTAAAACTTAAAGAAATGTCTTTGGGGACACTTAGTATTTCAGGTGAAATTGATAAAATTGAGGTTAATTAAGTGAAAAAAATATGCAAAAAAAAAGAAAAACGAAGTTATAGAAGAAGTGTCACACTTTTTCTTTCTGGATATAATTTGGAAAGATGGCTTAACATAATTTCAAGTAAAAACGTTAAGATTTTTTCTGTTATTAAAAGAGATGTTAAAAATTCCGAGATTGAAATTTTGTTGTCAGATGAAAAATATGTTGTTGAGTTCTTAAAAAGCAAAAATATTGAGATTGTTGACAAAAAATATAATGGCACTGCAAAAATGGGGAAATTTTTAATAAAAAGATTGGGAATAGTTGTCGGAATTTTCATTTGTTTTTGCCTTTATATAGTTGGAAGTAGATATACTCTTAAAATTGAAGTTGTCGGAAACACTCAAAGTTCAACTGAAGAAATTGTTAATGTATTGGCAGAAAATGGTGCAGGAATTTTATCACCGCTCAATTCAAAAACAAACGATGAAATTGAAAGAATTATCTTGGACAATTTTGATGAAATAAGTTTGGTGAGCGTTGTGAAACGCGGATCGTCTTTGATTGTAAATATAAAAGAAAAATTGCTTAATAAAGAATATGAAGATTTGGACAAAACAAATTCGCTTGTCGCAACTGAAGACGGAATTATAACCGAGATAAAATTAATTCAAGGAACTTTACTTGTGAAAGTTGGAGACACTGTTCATGCGGGAGACCCACTTGTTGCTCCATATGTTTTTGATTCCTCAGGAAATAAAATTTCAATTGAGCCTAAAGCAATTATAACAGCAGATGTTTGGCTTTCAGGTGAAGCAACGTTTCAAGAAACAAAGCAGATAACGGAACGAACTGGAAATTTTGTTACAGAGCGAAAAATGACTTTTTTAGATAAAGAAATTACTACAACAAAAGAAGAAATGCCTTTTGTATATTATGATATGGAGACAAGAGAAGAATATTTATCTGACTACATTCTTCCAATTAAATATGTTCTAACAACATACTATGAACTTCAAACTAAAACAATTGTTCAGAGTTTTTCTGATGTTGAAAGCGAAGTTGTTGAAGAGGCAAAAAATTTGGCAAAATCAAGATTGATGGACAATGATGAAATTAAATCTGAAAATTATATCACCTTTACTCGTGACGGAAAAACTGTTGTAAGCTATTCCATAACTGTGCAAAGAATAATTTCTGATTAAAAAATTGTTTTAATTATAAAAGATATGTGTTATTATATAAACATGATTGAAATTCAATTTAAAAATGTGCATTGTTTGTGTTTTAAGAAAAAAATTAAAAAATTATTTACTGATGCACTTATAAAAAAATACGGAAAAAAGAGTGAAGAAAAGTTTTTTGGGGCAGATATAAGATTTGTGTCAGAAGAAGAAATAAATGCGCTCAATGTAAAATTTAGAAATGTTGACAGGGCGACAGATGTCCTTTCTTTTCCGATGTATGAACTATCAAAAGAACCTATGCCAGACGAAGATTTTATATTTCTTGGAGACATAGTGATTTGTAAAAAGGTTGCTATTAAGCAAGCAAAAGAATATGGTCATAGTTTGGAAAGAGAACTTTGTTTTTTGGCGCTTCATGGATTTTTGCATCTTCTTGGATATGACCATATTGAAAAAGAAGATGAAGAAGTTATGATGAGAATTGCTAAAGAAATTTTAGAAGAAAATGGAGAAAAGAGATGAAAGCGGGATATGTTGCAGTTGTGGGCAGAACAAATGCTGGGAAAAGCACCCTTATTAATAAATTTCTTGGAATAAAACTTAATATTGTTTCTTCAAAACAACAAACAACTCGAAACAATGTGCTCGGTGTTCTAACTGAAAATGGATATCAAATTGTCTTTGTTGACACACCAGGAATACACAAATCAAAAAATGCACTCGACAAATTTATGAACAAAAATGTTCGAAGTGCAAGCGAAGGAGCAGATGTTGTTGTCTATTTGATTGATGGGAGAAAATTAATTTCCGATGAAGAATTTGACAACATAAAAAAATTAAAAGAAAAGAATGAAAATTTAATAATTGCAGTAAGCAAAATTGACCTTGTTTCAAAGGAAAAACTCGCTGAAAATTTGGTTAAATTAAACGAAATTAATGCAAATGAAATTGTGCCAATTTCATCGCTAAAGAAACAAAATTTAGATGTCTTGAAAAATGCCATTGTTTCTCTTCTGCCAAGTGGAGATTACATTTTCCCAGAAGATGAAATAACTGATAAATCTACGAATTTTTTGTGTGCTGAAATTGTTCGCGAAAAAGTTTTAAATTACACAAATCAAGAGATTCCACATGGTGTGATGTGTGAGGTTGTTTCTTTTAAAGAAAAGCATAATCTTGTTGAAATATCAGTTGACATAATTTGTGAAAAAGATTCTCACAAATCCATCATAATCGGAAAGGGTGGAAGTTCTCTCAAACGAATTGGTGCAAGCGCACGAATTGATATGGAAAAACTTCTCGACAAAAAGGTTATGCTCAATTTGTATGTTAAGGTTGAAAAAGATTGGAGAAATAAACAAAATTTTTTGATTGCTAATGGCTATAATTAAATAAAATATTTGATTAATTAAGTAATATGTGCTAAAATTCGTTTAAGTAATTTCACTTACGAATTTTTTTTACGATTAAAACAGGAGAATAAAAATGAAAAAAGAAGTCGCAATGCCTAATTTAGTTAAAAATGAAGAAGAAACATTGAAATTCTGGAAAGATAATGACATTTTCAAGAAATTGCAAGAAAAAAATAAAAAGACTGGGAAATATTATGCTTTCTTAGACGGTCCAATTACTGCAAATAACGAAATGAAGTTGCACCATTGCTGGAACAGGTCTCTCAAAGATATTATGCTTAGATATAAAGCACTCCAAGGTTTTGATATGCATTATCAAAACGGTTTTGACGCACAAGGACTTTGGGTTGAAGTTGGAACAGAAAAGGCACTTGGACTTAGAGATAAACGAGATATCATAAATTTTGGAATGGACAAATTTACTGAAGAATGTATTTCAAGAGTTAAAAACTTTGCTTCAATAATTGCCAAACAATCTGAAAGACTTGGACAATGGATGAATTGGGAAGATTCTTATTTTACCAACTCTGACACAAACATAACTACAATTTGGTATTTCTTGAAAAAATGTCATGAAAAAGGTTGGTTGATTGAAAAATATCGTCCAATGCCATGGTGTAGTCATTGCGGAACTTCCCTTTCAGAACACGAACTTGCTGACAGTTATCAAGACATGGAACATACTGCTGTTTTCTTTAAACTTCCAATTTTAAACAGTAATTTGGACATGCTTGTTTGGACAACAACGCCTTGGACATTATCTTCAAATGTTGCAATAGCTGTTAATCCAGAACTTGAATATTGTGTTTGCAAAGTAAAATCTAGCGATAGATTTTTAGTTGTTGGAAAGAGTGCTATTAAGGTTCTTAGAGATGATTTAATTTCAATTGAAAAAGAAGTTAAAGGAAAAGAACTTGTTGGGAGAGAATATGAAACTTGTTTCCCTGAACTTCAAGAACAAAATTTTGAACATAAAATTGTCGCATGGGAAGATGTTGATGCTGTTGAAGGTTCTGGGGCTGTTCACATAGCACCTGGTTGCGGAGCAGAAGATTTTGAACTTGGTCAAAGACTTGGTTTGCCAAATGTTTGCCCAGTTGATGAAAATGGAATTTTCTATTCAAATTTTGGATTCCTTGCTGGAAAGGATACAAATGAAGTGGCTGATATTGTTTTTGACGAATTAAAAAAGCGTGGAAAATTATATTACACACATAAATACAAACACAGATATCCAATTTGTTGGAGATGTAAAAAACCTTTAATTTTCAGACTTACAAAAGAGTGGTATATTAAGGCCGATGAAATCAGACCTCTTTTGATTGAAGCGGTTGACACAGTTGAGTGGCAACCAGAGTTTATGAAAAAGAGAATGCTTGATTGGCTCACAAATATGGGCGATTGGAACATTTCAAGAAAAAGATTCTATGGATTGCCTCTTCCTTTCTATCGTTGCGAAAAATGTGGTGAATTGGTTGTCGTTGGCAGTTTAGAAGAACTTGAAAAATTGTCAAGCAAAGAGGCAGTTGAAAGTTTGCCACACCTTCATAGACCATATATTGATGATATTGAAATAACTTGTCCACACTGCGGAGAAAAAGTTAAACGTGTTCCTGAAGTTGGAGATTGCTGGCTTGACGCTGGGATTACTCCTTTCAGCACTAAAAAATATTTTACTGACAAAGAATTTTGGCAAAAGAATTTCCCAGCAGAATGCGTAATTGAAATGAAAGAGCAAATTAGATTGTGGTTTTATTCTCTTTTGTTCATGAGTGTTACTCTTGAAGGAAGAGCGCCATATAAGAAAGTTATCGGATTTGCTATGCTTGTTGCCGAAGATGGGTCTAAATTCTCGAAATCAGGTCCTAACAACATTAGTTTTAACGACTTGGTCGATAAAACGGGAGCGGACGTGATACGTTATGTCTTTGCATCAAACAACATGCTTAATGACACACGTTTTGGATTTGGAATTACTGACGAAGTCAAAAGAAAACTTCTTGGGCTGTGGAATGCTTATGTATTCTTTAATACGTATGCAATAATTGACAAACCTAATTTGAATGGATTTGCTCCAAACTTTGATAGCATGGATATAACAGATAAATGGCTGTTTGAAGAATGCAACAAATTTATTGAACAAAGTCAAAACAATTATGAAACAAATAAATATTTCTTGGTTGTAAAAGATTTTGAAAATTTCATTGACAATTTGACTAATTGGTACATTCGTGTAAACAGAAGACGTTTCTGGAAGAGCGAAGACGAGGAAGATAAGTTAAATGCTTATTGGAGTCTTTATAACGCATTAAAAATTGTTTGCCAAGTTATGAGTCCAATTATTCCGTTCTTATCGGAATATATCTGGCAAAATATGGTTCGCCAAATGGAAGAAAATTCTCAAGAAAGTATTTTCCTTGCATCTTTCCCACAAGCGTCAGAAACTCGTTTCCGCGACCTTGACAAACAAACAGAAGATGTAAGAGAAATTATAGCCATTGCTCAAAGACTCAGAAATGAAAATCAAATAAAGGTTAAACAACCACTTAGAACGTTATATTTGAATGTAAAAGAAGAAACTGCGAGAGCAACAAAAGTTTTTGAAAATATAATTAAAGATGAACTCAACATAAAAGAAATTGTTTTTGAGCATGATAATACAAAATTTAATGATGAATTTTTGACAGTCGATTTCAAGCGTGCTGGAGCGGTTTTGAAAGGCGATGTTCAAAAACTTAAACAAATACTTCTAGAAATTTCAGAAGATGAAATGGCAAATCTTGTGAAAATGTACAAAGAAGGAAAAGTTAGTGTTGGACCATTTAATGATTTAGATGCAAATTTGTTCATTCTTTCATTTAAGGCAAAAGAAGAATATGTCATAGCAACTGAGAATGAAAAAACTGTTGTTCTTGATATAACAATCGACAAAGAACTTATGAGGGAAGGAATTGCAAGAGAAATTATCCGAACAATCCAAGTTCTTAGAAAAGAGGCAGGATTTAAGGTTGAAGAAAGAATTTTTGTTGCATTCAACAATTTAAGCGAAGAAATTAAAGAAATTGTTGAAAATTATAAAACAAGAATTGCAACTGAAGTTTTGGCAAAAGATATATGTGAAAAACTTGAAAATCCAACTCTTGAAAAAGAAGTTGAGATTGGAGATGAAAAATTTATTATTGAACTGAAAAATTAGTGAGGAAAAATGCAAGTAAACACAGAATGGGAAGATTACGAGATAATTGCAACAGGTAATGGCGAAAAACTTGAAAGATGGGGCGAAATTAAACTTCTTCGTCCCGACCCTCAAGTGATTTGGCCAGCCAGTCGCGACCTTTCAAAAGAAAAAAATCTTTCTGCGCATTATATTCGTCAATCAACTGGCGGAGGTTATTGGGAAAACCTTAAAGATATACCATCTGAATGGATAATTGGTTGGAGAGATTTGAAATTTCTTGTAAAACCAATGGGATTTAAGCACACTGGACTTTTCCCAGAACAAGCGGTTAATTGGTCAAAAATGATTGAACTCATCAAAAATGCAAAACGTGAAATAAAAGTCTTAAATCTTTTTGCATATACAGGTGGTGCAACGGTTGCCTGCGCAAGTGCTGGAGCAAGTGTGGTTCATGTTGATGCAAGCAAAGGAATGGTTGAAAGGGCAAAAGAAAATTTGGCGCTCTCTGGACTGAAAGATAAACCTGTTCGTTTTATTGTTGACGACTGCAAAAAGTTTGTCGAACGAGAAATAAGACGAGGGAACAAGTATGATGCAATTATAATGGACCCACCATCATATGGACGAGGGCCGAGCGGAGAAATTTGGAAAATAGAAGAAAATTTATATGATTTTGTTAAACTTTGTTTTCAAGTTTTGAGTGATAATCCACTTTTTGTATTAATAAATTCTTACACAACGGGGCTTCAACCTCAGGTTATAAAAAATGTTTTAATGTTAAATGCTAAAGATAGAAATGCAAACTGTCAAGCATATGAAGTTGGACTATCAACAGATGAAGAAATAGTTTTGCCATGTGGTGCAAGTGGAATTTTAACTTTTTAAAAGAGAGAATTATGGAAAAAAATTTAGATGTAATTTATGAAGATAATCATGTTATTGTTGTTGTTAAACCACACAATGTTCCTTCACAAGAAGACGAGACAAAAGATGAAGATATGCTTTCGCTGGTAAAGAAGTATATAAAAGAAAAATATAACAAACCAGGGAACGTTTATGTCGGGCTGGTTCATAGACTTGACCGTCCAACAGGCGGAATTATGTGTTTTGCCAAAACTTCGAAATCTGCTTCACGATTGTCAAAAGAAATTCAAGACGGACAGATGACCAAGGAATATCTTACAGTTTTGGAAGGACAACTTCCTTTGAAAACAAAACATGTAACAAACTATTTGAAAAAAGATGAAGAAACCAACACGGTCAAAATTGTGCCAATGGGTGAGACTGGCGCAAAGAAAGCGGAACTTATTTATGAAGTTGTTGAAACGTTAAATGAATTTAAAGAAGTTGAATTGAAAAAACAAAACTACAAAATTGATGAAAATTCATGTTTAACTGAAAAACAACCTAAAATGATTAAACAAATTTCAAGTACACTTTCACTCACGAAAATTCAACTTTTGACAGGCAGGAGTCATCAAATTCGTGTTCAAATGGCAAATTTGAAAGCACCTGTGTATGGTGATGGAAAATATGGTGCAAAACTCGGGAAGACAAAAGAACTTGCACTTTGGGCATACAAACTTGAATTTATTCACCCAACAACAAAACAAAAGATGACTTTCAAAGTTCTACCAGACGGGGACAAGGAACCTTGGAAAAGATTTAATTTGTTAAAAGTATAAAGGGGGATTAAATGAAAAAAAGAAGTGAAATTGAAGAAAAATATAAATGGGATTTAAGCGGTTATTTTAAGAATGAAGATGAATTCCAAAAAGAATTTGAAAATTTGAAATCAAAATTAAATTCTTATGATATTTTTCGCGGGAAACTCAACAATGAAAAAACAATTTTAGAATGTTTAAAATTTGATGAGCAAATTAGCAAAAGATTAGAAATTCTTTGTTCTTATGCAAATTTGAGAGCATGTGAAGACACAGGCAATTCGGAAAGCCAAGAACGATTAAATCAAGTTACTTCGCTTGCGACTGCATTTTCAGCAAATACTTCTTTTATTGCCGTCGAGATTAAAAAAAATCCAGATAAACTTTTAAAAAAGCTTGAAAAAGAAAGTGAATATAAAAATTTCTTTAAAGATATACTGAGAAACAAAAAACATATTCTTTCTGAGAAAGAAGAAAAATTGCTTTCGTTGAGTGGAGAATTTGCAGGTGGATTCTCAAGTAACTTTGATTTTTTTGATAATGCTGATTTAAAATTCCCAAAAGCCCAAGATTCAAAAGGAAAGTTTCATGAATTAAATCATTCTTCATATATGAAACTTTTACAAAGCCATGATAGAATTTTGAGAAAAAATGCATTTATAACTTTTAATGCTGAATATGGGAAATTTAATAATTTTCTTGCATCAAATTACATTTCTAATATAAAGGCGGAAGTTTTTTATGCAAGAGCATCAAAATATAAAAATTGTTTGGAAAAATCTATTTTTTTGGAAGAAGCAAGTCAAAAAGTTTATGACACATTGATAAAAAGTGTCAACGATAATATAGCTGTTTTTTATGAATATTTTGATGTCAAAAAGAAAAGCCAAGGATTAAGAGAATTTGCTCTTTATGACCAATATGTAAAAGAAAAACAAATTGAAAAAAAATATACTTTTGAACAAGCAATTCAAATAATAAAAGAAGCCACACGCCCTCTTGGAAAATTCTATGGTGAATTGTTGGACAGAGCAGTTAAGGAAAGATGGATAGATGTTTTCCCAAACGTAAACAAGGACAGCGGTGCGTTTTCTAGTGGGGCATATGGCAAAAATCCAGTTTTATTGATAAATTTTATGGGTGATACAAATTCTCTTTTTACACTCGCCCATGAACTTGGACACAGTATGCACACATATTTGTCGGATGAAAATAATAATTTTGACCAGTCATCTTACACTATTTTTGTTGCTGAAGTGGCATCTATAGTAAATGAAATGTTGCTTCTAAAATATCTTTTAGGCAATGCGACAAGCGTGGAAGAAAAAATATATTATTATGACTATTTCTTAAGCGAATTTAAAAGCACAGTTTTTCGTCAGACAATGTTTAGTGAGTTTGAACAGTTTGCTCATGAAACCTTTGAGAATGATAAACCAATTTCAGCAAATATTTTAAATGAATATTATTATGGACTTAATAAAAAGTATTTTGGTGAAAAAGTGAAATTGGTTGATGAGATAAAATATGAATGGTCACGTATCCCACACTTTTATAACTCATACTATGTTTATAAATATGCTATAGGAATGATTTCGGCATTATATTTAACAGAAAATATAATTCCAACAAATCCAGATAAATATATTAATTTCTTGAAATCTGGAAGTAGAAAAGGTCCGATTGAATTGTTATTTGATGCGGGTGTTGACCTTGAGAAACAAGATGTTTTCAATCGTGCTTTTGAAACTGCACATGAAATGATTGAAACTTGGAAAAAACTTATAAAATAGGAGAAAAAATGGAACTTCTTGCACCGGCCGGGAACATGGAAAAACTTAAAACGGCAATATACTTTGGAGCAGATGCAGTATATGTTGCAGGTAAAAAATTCGGATTGCGCGCTTTTGCGGGCAATTTTGATGAAAAAGAACTTCAACAAGCAACGCAATATGTTCACGAAAATAACAAAAAGATATATGTAACTGTGAACATTGTCGCACATAATGGCGATTTTGATGGATTGGGAGACTATCTGAACTATCTTCAAAGTATAAAGATTGATGGAATCATAGTAAGTGACATAGGGATTATGCAATATGCAAAACAATATGCTCCCGATTTGGATATTCATGTAAGTACTCAGGCGAATGTAACAAACAAATATACAGCTAAATTTTTTGCTGATTATGGCGCAAAACGAATTGTTTTGGCAAGAGAACTTTCATTTGTTGAAATCAAAGAAATTCGTGATTTTCTTCCAGAAAATGTTGAACTTGAATGTTTTGTTCATGGGGCAATGTGTATAAGTTATTCTGGAAGATGCTTGCTTTCAAATTATTTGACAAATCGTGATGGAAATCGTGGAGCATGTGTTCAAGCATGTCGATGGGAATATACAATCTGTGAAAAATCTCGTGAGGGAGATGGATATGAAATTCAAGAAGACAATCGCGGAACATACATACTTAATTCAAAAGATTTAAATATGATAAAATATTTAAAAGAACTTAAAGAGGCAGGTGTCGCAAGTTTGAAGATTGAAGGAAGAATGAAATCCTCATATTATGTTGCCAACACAGTAAATGCCTATAGAAGAGCTCTTGAAAGTTTGGAGAAAAATCTTCCTCTTTCAGATGAAATCTATAACGAAACTTTCAAGTCAAGTCATAGAAAATACACAACTGGATTCTATTTTGGGCGTTCTGACAGTGAGTGTATAGAAAGTTCGATGCCGGTTCAAAGTCACGAGTTTATGGCAGTTGTCGTTTCTGACCAAAAAAATGGAAAGGTAAAAATTCAACAAAGAAATAGATTTGCCGTTGGTGATGAACTTGAAGTTCTTTCGCCAAATGAAACTTTTAATAAAACAATTAAAGTTGAAAAAATGTTCGACATGAACGGTAATGAAATTTGCGATGCAAAAAATGTACAAGAACAAATCATTTTAAAAACTGACATAGCATTAAGAACTGGGGATATATTGAGAAAAGAAATATAAAAACTAAATTAGTGTATTGAAAATAATTTCAGTACACTTTTTATTTGTGTTAAAATTTTATTAATTTATTTTAAAAATTTCTTGACTCAATCAAAAATGTGTGTTATATTATTCATGCTTTAATAAGAGCATGCGGTCGTGGCGGAAATGGTAGACGCGCAAGACTAAGGATCTTGTGGAGCGATCTGTCCGGGTTCAAGTCCCGGCGTCCGCACCAATTTGTGTTTAGGTTGAACTCGCAATATCTTGGATATTAAGAGTTTTATTTTTAAATAAAATATATAGAATTCATTAATTATTTGTAAAAAGCATTCATGTTTGAGGAGATATCAAAACAGTAGTGTCAAATTTATTCAATTAATTTTTTAAGGGAGAGGATTAATGAATGATAGATTTAACGATAGATATTTAAAATTAAATGGTATTGATGCACATGAGGTGAAGGCTGATTATGACTGTTCACCCGTTTCACATTATGATATATATAATGGTGACACTGTTACTATTAGAGATAAGGATGGAAACTTATACTATAGTAACGATAAATATGATGAAAATAGAGTGAATTATGAAAAATAACAGTTTTTATTTTAGCATTAGTGCAAGTTTTCAAAAAGATTATGATGTTTCAAAACTCGAAAATATTTTGGGAGTTAAAGCAAAAAAATTAACTTATCTTAAAGATTCTATAAGCCCAATCCCTAGTTCAAAATTTTTATATAATACAAAGGTTTTTGAAGGTCAGTACACTGATGAAATCTTTAAAAAATTTATTGATGGCTTATACAATAAGGCACCAAATTTAAGAGAAGAAATAGAAAACAATAATGGTAAGTTAAGTATTTGTATTGTATTTAAGAATTTTGTTACGAAGCCTTGCTTGTATATGTCTAACGACACTCTCTTAAAATTATCTGCCCTTGGTGCAAATTTTGATGTTGATATTATTTAGTCTGATTTACATTGAGAAGATGCATTTTAAAAAGTTTTGCGTAAAATCATTTCTATGGTTCAATTTGTGCATAAATGATAGAAATCTGGCAAGCAGAGTTGTAAGGAAAAACTACATTCAGTTGAATGTGGTTTTTTGTTGCTATTGTATTTAAAAAAGCCGAACTTTAACTATCAAAATTGGGCATTGTTTTAGTTTGAAAATTTATTGACTATTTTGTCGAAAAGTGCTATTACATATGCCATATGGATTTATACTTTATTTTATCACAAGTTTTTGGGGGTGTCGCTGTTGTCTTTGCTTGCCTTAGTTACTTTTGTAGCAAAAAGAATTTTTTGTTAATTCAAATTTGTAGCAACTGTTTTTGCGCCATTGGTTTTTTGTTTGTTGGTAGCACAATTGCGTTTGTATTAACTCTCATTAATGCTTTTAGATGTGTTGCTTTTTACTTTTGCCAAAAATATAACTTTAAATATTCTTATGTTTATTTAATTTATTTTCTTGCATGCATTGTCGTTGCAACAGCACTCTTGTGGGAAAAACCAC
The DNA here is from genome assembly GCA_016297845.1 of Clostridia bacterium. Taxonomy (GTDB): domain Bacteria; phylum Bacillota; class Clostridia; order Christensenellales; family UBA1242; genus UMGS687. Next base: position 30,149 of record JAEDFV010000004.1, on the reverse strand, counting down.
TTGACATTATGCCTTTTTTGACAAGTGTTATGTTCACTATTATATATTTCTTAAAAAATATGCAACTTACCAGATATTTAACACTTATTCCAAATACCATTTTGTCTGTTTTTTCTGTTCTTTCAAAAGCTTATACAAATGCATTGCTTAGTGTTGTTGAAATTTTGTTTACGATTATTTCTATAATAATTTATCAAAGGAAAAATAGAAAAAAAGATTTATCAAAAAAAGAAATTTTGCAAAATAACTTCGAAAAGGAAAATAACGACAAAAATTTTTCAATTTTTGAAAATAGGACTTGATTTTTATTTGGTCTTGTATTATACTTACACAGTAAGGAGTAATCATGAAAAATATAGAGAAAAAATATGGTGCAACGCCACTTAAAAAGATTAGTATGATAGACTTTGAGGAATTTGTAAAATGTAGATTAAGAAAAGACTTTGTTGAATTATTAAAATCTCATGACGATAAATTCTTTGTTGAAGTTAAGACTGATGCATTAGGTGCAGAGCCAAAATATATTTTTAGCGAATATGGTTGCAGTGCAAAGGCTGATTTGTTCAAAGGAAATGCAATTGGGTATGGAGAAAAATGGAGAGAGTTTGTTTTCGAAAAACTTTCTAGTTTAGATAAAAGTGCTGCAGTTAAATACATTGAAAACGCACCAAAAGTTTGCAAGAAAGAATTAAAAGAAAAATTTGGCGAAGAAGTTTGCAAATTTAAACGTCAACTTGGTTATGAAAAAGAATAATTAATTTGAAAGAAGAAAGAGCAATTTTGCTCTTTTTTTTGTTATAGCGCATAAGGCGCTTTTTTTTACACAAGTTATATGTAAGTTTAAAAAAGTAATTAAAGGAGATAATTTTGATGAAACAAATTATTGATTGGGAAGAATATTGCAAAGCATTTGATGAGTGTGACCAAAGAGTTTTTAACGAATGCATTAGAAGTTTGCATAATATGAAAATGAAAGAAGGTTTGTGGGAGAAAGTTTTTGTAAGCGCAGAATATCTTGGCGCTGTGCGGGAATTTGATGAGTTTGACCAAACCGATTTCGACTATTTTGAATACGAAAAGGAAATTTCTATTGGAGAGACAAATTAGGAGAGGAGAAATATATTTTGCTGATTTAAGCCCTGTTGTTGGAAGTGAGCAGGGTGGAATTCGTCCAGTCCTAATAATTCAAAATGATGTTGGAAATAAATATAGTCCCACTGTTATTATATCTGCAATCACAAGTCAACTTTCTAAAGCAAAAATTCCAACGCATGTTGAACTTTCTGCAAGGGAATATAATCTTCCAAAAGATAGTGTCGTTCTTTTGGAACAGATTAGAACGATTGACAAACGACGACTTAAAGAAAAGGTCTCAGAGTTAGATAACAAGAAGATGAGAGAAATAAATCTCGCTTTGTTAGTTAGTTTGGGATTTAATTAAAAAACACCTATCTAGTGATAAGTGTTTTTTTCTGGCAGGGATGGAAGGAATCGAACCCTCGACAATGGTTTTGGAGACCATAGTTATACCATTTAACTACATCCCTATTTCGCTAAATTAAAGCATATTTAATTTAGCATAGGTTTTTAATTAAGTCAATCATTTCTGTAAATTATTTTTATTTTTGTTGCTGTTTTCTTGTTTTTGTTTTTTTAATTGCGAATTGTTAACGTTCTCTGTTACCGTTTTTTTATCTTGTTTTTTTAGTTTTGCGTCACGAATGAAAATATATATGAAAATCCCAGCCCCAACACATGCTGAAATTATGCTCATCATTTGGGAGAACTTTACTGAACCAATCATCATTGGGTCGGTTCTGAAAATTTCAATTATTGAGCGAACAACTCCATACCACATAAGATATACAGACATGACAAGTCCATGCTTTTTTGTTTTGTATAACAAAGTAACCAAAACTGCGAAACCAATTAAATTTAAAACCGATTCAAATAGGAAGGTTGCAAGATAATAATGTCCGCCGACTTCAACGGTGAATGGCAGTCCAAAAAATCTTGAATCAAAAACTTCCCAACCATATGCTTCTTTGTTTATATAGTTTCCCCAGCGCCCAATAGCTTGGGAAAGTATTAGAGCAGGAGCTATTACATCGCACATTGAGAGAAGATTTCTTTTGTGAATAAGACAGAAAACCAACACTCCAAGGAATCCTCCTATAACTCCGCCCCAAATCGACATTCCGCCTTCCCAAATTTTCAAGGCATCAACAAACGAATATTGTATGCCGTTTGGATTGAAGACGACATAGAAAAATCTCGCACCAATAACTGCTAAAGGCAAGACATAAAGTGCACAAATTAATAGGTCTGAGTTCTTTATAGAACGACATTTGCAAAAAAGAAAATATGTCAGCAAGACAGCGAGTGCCATTGAACTGGCCATGATGAGTCCATACCAAGCGATGTGGAGTTGGCCTATATAAAAACCTGGATTGTTAATAAATTGTTTCATGGAAACATTTTAGCATATTTTTTATAAAAACAAAATAAAACCAGCAATTAATGCTGGTTTATTATTAAGGTTCCATTTCCTCAGGTTTTTTTGTTCCACTTGTTTGTGTTTTTGTTTTTGATTGAGTTGGATTTGATTTTTTTGTTCTATCCTGAGTAGCAGTAGCAGTTTGTATTGTTTGTGCTGATACAGTGTTTTCAACTTTTGGGGATAAAGCTTTTTTCTTTGAACTCTTCTTTGTTGTTTCATTTTGAGCAACAGATTTTTGAAGTTTAGCAATTTTCTCTTTAAGTTTATTGTTTTCTTGTTCTAGCAAGAACTTTTCTTCAATTTTCTTAAGTTCGTTGTTAATGTAAAGTTGTTCTTCTTTCTTTTCATCAACAACTTCTGCTGTTACAACTGCGCTATCCCAAGGTGATTTCACTTTTGTGTTAAAATCAGTTGGAAGTTTTGGGTCGTCTTCTACAACTGTGCCTTCAACAAACATATCATCAAATTCATCCTTAATTCTTGCCGTCGTGTCTACCGGTGGAGGATTGTATGGTGGGATATCAATTGAAGGTTGTTCAGGTTCAGTTTTTGTTATTACTTTTTTATTTGCAACTTTATGTTCTTCTTGCTCAACACTTTTTGTTGGTTTTGTTTCTGGAACTTTGTTTATTTTTGGTTCTTGAACAGGTTTTGCAACTGCTTCAGGTTGTTTAGTCTTTTGAATAGATGGAGCAGGTTTTGTTGCTGAATTTGTAGTTTGTTCTTGAACAGGTTGTTCAACAGTTTTAGGTTCTTGAACATTCTTGTTTTTTCTTTCCAACTTTTTCTGTTCTTTTTCAGCTTTTTTCTGTTCTTTTTCAGCTTTTTTCTTAGCTTTTTTAGCTTCTTCAGCCAAAGGTTTTAATTTGTCTTCTTTTTTTCTTCTTATACCTAAATCCTTTTCACGTTCTTCAATAAACGCAGCAAGTTGTGGGTCAGAAATAGCACTTTGGTTATTTAGTTCTGAATTTTGTGAAGCAATGCTTTGATTGAGTTGTTGTTCATTTCTTTCTTTGTATTCTTTTTCAATCTGTTTTCTTGCTTTGCGTTCAATTGATTTTCTTTTAAAGAATCCAACCTTCTTTTCTGCTATCAAATCCATTTTGTTCTTTCCATCAAGAAGGCTTTCACGTCCACTAAGTTGTCTTGCAACAAGGTTATCAGCCATATCAACTTTTGTGAATGTTTGATTTAATTTTCTTAATTCTTCAAGAAGTTTTATTTGTTTGTTTAAAGCATATTCAAACTTAAATTGTTCAATTGTCCCGCCATAATTTGGACCAGACTTTTCTTTGTTTTCACCTGCGAAAATTTTTGTGTTTTCCTTAATTGTATAAGGTGTCACTGTTGTTTCACTTACTTCAACGTGCTTTAAGTTAGAAAGTGATCCAACTTTGGATATAATCATATCCTTAAACATTTTTGATGCTTTCTTGTTATTAAAAGCAAAATGATAAGTGCTTGTTTTTATTTCGCCAGCATTGCCTGTGTATTGATAAGAAATTGTTGTGTAAATTGTTCCTTTTTCTGCGTTAGGGAATTGTTTGTGTAACTTATTGAACATATTTCTAAACACATGATATTCTTTTTCTGGAAGGGTATCTGGTGTTTGGAAATATCTGTCCATTGAAAGAGGAAGTCTTGGAACAGCATAATTATCATTTGAGTTTGTTCCTCTGTGATTTTTGTCAGTTTCTTTAATGATTAATCTTCCAAATTCTTCTTTTTGTTGGAATCCTTTCATATCGATTGATTCTGCAAAATAAACATGTGGGTCAAAAATTAATTTACGTTGTTGTTCTGAAAGGTTATTTAAATGTTTAATTAGTTTTTTCAAGTCTCTGCTTTTATTTGAAATTTTATATTTTGCAAAATAATTTCCAGCCTTTAAAACATTTGCATAAGTTTCCAAACCAAGTCTTGATTCATTATTAAAGAAAGTTCTACGTTTTTTTCCTCTAACTCTGTTTACAAAACTATTTAGTTCAAGATTGAATGCGCGAGAAGTATAACGTTTTAGATATTTATAATTTGTTTCCTTGTTTTTATCCGCTGAATATTTTGATGCTCTGTAGCATTTTTCTTCAAGTTTTGACTCTTTCTTTTCAAGCTTTGCAATTTTTTTAAGTTGAGTCTGTATTTTTAAATCTCTTACGCTATTATTAATTTTGTTGTTACTTCTAACGTTTTTCTCTTTGAGTGATCTGATTTTTTTGTTTCTACTATCAATTTCTTGTTCGATTCTTGAAAGCTTTTCTGCGGAACGGACATTTCTTTGTCCCATATAGAATCTAGTTTCGGATTTTCTTGCTTCACTACCTTTTGCAAGTCTTCTTTTTAATAATTCAAAAACTGCAAATGATGCAAGACCAACTCCAACAAGCGCACCTGCAAGCCCTACTTTAACTTGGGACCTTTGGGTGTCATATGCTTGAACAAATGTGCCTTGGTCTGGTGTTTCTCTTTCAATATCAGATTCAATTTCTTCAATAGGGGTTATGTCGCCAGTTTTATCATTTTCTGCTTTTTGTTCTACAGAATTTAACATGCTGTAGTTTGATATTGCAATATTTATTGCTTTATTGAATTCTTTATTTGTTGAAATTTCATCTGAGAAATTTTTGTAATCATAAAGAGATGGGGTAGTTATGGTTGAAGTTTCGCCATTCTTTTCAGCGAGAGTTTTTTCCATGATACTTTTAACTTCATCGATGGTGTCAAATTGAGTACTAAAACGTGACAAAGAACTGTTTCCTTGAAGAAGCTCTTGGACCTTTTTATAAATATCAGACTTTAATTGTTCGTTTGATTTATTTATGAGGTCTGTTTCTCCAAGTTTTTGGGAATTGTCATGAGCACTTTCGGCGATATTCTTTGCTATTGAATCAACTTCATTTCCTACGTTTTGATTGTTTTCTACTGTTCCAGCTGTCGATGCGTTAGTATTTGATTGAGTGACACCTGTTGTTGTTTCAGAATTGCTTTGAACGTCTGCTGGAATTTCAGAATCTTGAACATTTTCATCTGTCACACCAGCAGGTATGTTTGCAGAAATGCCTTTACCTTTGAGATTGTCAACAATGCTTTGTCCCCAGCCAACCACATCGTCAAAAGCCTGGATATATGTGTTTTTGTCAACAGCTTTTTTTGCGGTGTCTGCGATAAACATTCTCGCCTTTTCTGATGCGAGACCTGCAATACCAGTTGATAATGTTGCACCAGCTAAACAGAGACCCACAAGTCCTCCGAAAAGTCTGCTTCTATTTTTCTTTTGATATTTATTATTCTTTGCCATTTTAAATTAACTCCTATAGCAGTCATTTTTTATTCGTGTAAATTATAGACCTATAATCAATATTTGTCAATAGTTAATTTTTGTCTCTTAATATAATATTATCTTTAATATATCATTTTATATTTATATAAATTTCATAAAAAATTTTTTAAAAAACAGTTGACATTGCTTGTTTTTTATTGTATCATAATCACGCTGAATGAAAAGGAAAGACTTGTGAGGTTACTTTTCAGACTATGCGAGCGTTTGAAAAGAGAATTCACAACGACAAGTTTTGGCAAGACCAAAGCGCCCCTCAAAAAAGCATATTTTTTTTGTTCATCAGCGCGACACACACGGAAACGTTGTTAAAACTTGCTTTGAGGATAAGTCAGATATTGCTTCTGAAACTGTTTTTAGGCAGGAAATATTTTTTTTGAGTCGCCTTAAGGGGAAATTAGTTTAGACAGGAGGAAAAAATGGCATCGCAAAAAATAAGAATTAAACTTAAAGCCTATGACCATGTTTTGCTAGATTTAGCATGCGCTAAAATAATTGATACAGCAAACAAAAATGGTTCAAAAGTCGCAGGGCCTATTCCACTTCCAACAGACAGAGAAGTGGTTACAATCATTCGTTCACCACATAAACACAAAGACAGTCGTGAACAATTCGAGTGCAGAACACACAAAAGAATGATTGATATTTATAGTCCAACACAAAAAGCAGTTGACTCTCTTATGAGATTAGATTTGCCAGCAGGTGTTGACGTAAAAATTAAACTATAAGGAGAGAAGATAAAATGAAAAAAGCAATTTTAGGCAAAAAACTTGGCATGACTCAAATCTTCACGCCTGATGGTTTAGTTGTGCCTGTAACAGTTGTTGAAGCAGGTCCATGTTCGGTTGTTCAAAAGAAAACCAATGAAAAAGATGGTTACGAAGCAGTTGTTGTTGCATTCAACCAAACAAAAGAAAACAGATTAAACAAAGCACAACTTGGTGTTTTGAAAAAGGCAGGCGTTCAACCAGCAAAAATCTTGAGAGAATTTAAATTTGAAAATTCTGCTGATTATGAAATCGGAAAAGAGATAAAAGCTGACATTTTCGCAGAGAACGACATTGTTGATGTTTCTGGAACAACACGTGGTCGTGGGTTCACAGGAAATATCCAAAGATGGAATGCTCACAGATTGAAAATGACCCACGGTGTTGGCCCTGTTCACAGAGAAGTTGGTTCAATGGGCGCTAACAGTACACCATCAAGAGTTTTCAAAAACAAAAAAATGCCAGGACATTATGGCGCAGAAAAAGTTACAATCCAAAATCTTGAAGTTGTTAAAGTTGACTCAGACAGAAACATTCTTTTAATAAAAGGTTGTGTTCCTGGTCCAAAAGGTTCAATCGTAACAATTAAAGAAGCGGTTAAAAGGTAGGATGAAGATATGGCAGTTTCAGCAAAATTATTAAACATGAATGGCGAAGAAGTTGGCAAATTAAATCTTTCAGACAACCTTTTCGCAGTTGATTACAACGAACCATTAATCCATGAAGTTGTTGTTGCTTACAATGCAAATCAACGTCAAGGTTCAAAATCAGCACTTACAAGAAGCGAAGTTAGAGGACACGCTAAAAAACCATACAGACAAAAACATACTGGTAGAGCAAGACATGGTTCAACAAAATCACCAGAATACAAAGGTGGCGGTGTTGTTTTTGCTCCAAAACCACGCGATTTCACAAAGAAATTGAACAAGCAAGTTAAGAAAATCGCTTTTGCTTCAGCTATGAGCGAAAAACTTAGACAAAATGAAATCCTTTTCTTGGACGAATTTAAACTTGCAGAAGCAAAAACAAAAGAAGTTGTTAATTTCTTAAATGCTCTTAAACTTGACAAATCTGTTGTCATCGTAACTGACAAAAAGAATGAAGATGCTTTGAGAGCAGCAGGAAACCTTCAAAATGTACAAATCCAAATTGCAGAGTTACTTTCAACTTATGATGTTGTTGCAAACAACAAAGTTGTATTAACAAAAGATGCAGTTAAATCATTAGAGGAGGCATATAACTAATGAACGCATACGAAATCATTAAAAAACCTCTTTTATCAGAAAAGAGTTATGCAAAGATTAGCGATAAAATCTATACATTCATTGTTGACAAAAATGCAACAAAAGTTGATATCAGACGCGCAGTTGAAGAAATTTTCAAAGTTGATGTTGAAAGTGTTAACACTTTGAATGTAAAAGGACATGAAAAATGTCAAAACACAAAGAAAGGAAGAACAGTTGGTAAAACAAGCGATTACAAAAAAGCAATTGTAACACTTAAAAAAGATTCAAAACCAATTGCATTCTTCGAAAGTTTATCTTAAAGGTTAAAAGGAGATTAAAAAATGGCTATTAAGAAAAGTAATCCAACAAGTGCTGGCCGTAGATTTTATTCTTCTGCAACTTTTGAAGAAATAACTACAGATAAGCCAGAAAAAAGTTTGCTTGCGCCTATTAAAAAATCCGCTGGAAGAAATGCGCAAGGAAAAATAACTGTTCGCCACATTGGTGGAGGAAACAGAAAAAAATACAGAATTATCGATTTCAAGAGAAACAAAGATGGAATTCCAGCAAAAGTTGTTTCAATTGAATATGACCCAAACAGAACAGCATACATTGCGCTTTTGAACTATGTTGATGGTGAAAAGAGATACATTTTAGCACCTATTGGTTTGAATGTTGGTGACATTGTTATGTCAGGCAGTGAAGCTGAAATTAAAGTCGGAAACGCTCTTCCACTTGAACTTATTCCAGTTGGTTCAGTTATACACAACATTGAACTTCAACCAGGAAAAGGTGGACAACTTGCGCGTAGTGCGGGCGCTGAAGTTCAACTTATGGCAAAAGAAGGAAGATATGCAACACTTAGAATGCCAAGCGGAGAAATGAGAAAAGTTCTTTTGACTTGCCGAGCAACTCTTGGACAAGTTGGAAACCTTGACCATGAACTTGTTTCTCTTGGAAAAGCAGGAAGAAAGAGACATATGGGAATCAGACCATCTGTTCGTGGTGTTGTTATGAACCCTAACGATCACCCACACGGTGGTGGTGAAGGTAAGAGCCCTGTTGGTATGGCTTCACCAGTTACTCCATGGGGTAAACCTGCACTTGGTCTTAAGACAAGAAAGAAAAATAAAGCTTCTAACAAGTTGATTGTTAAGAGGAAAAATTAGGAGAGGAATATGAGCAGATCGTTAAAGAAAAAACCTTATGTATTTGAAAAACTCTTGAAAAGAGTTGAAGAAAACAATGCATCTGGCAACAAAAAACCAATCAAAACATGGTCTAGAGCATCAGTTATCTACCCAGAATTTGTTGGAACAACATTTGCAGTTTACAATGGTAAAAAACATGTTCCTGTTTACTGCACTGCAGAAATGATTGGCCATAAACTTGGAGAATTTGCTCCAACAAGAACTTATAAAGGCCATGCAGATAAAAAGTCGGGTGGTGGCAAAGTTGCTGCTATGAAGGCAAAGAATTAGGAGGATTAAATGGCAACAAGAATTAGAGAAAAAGCTGAAGCAAGAAAGGCTAACAAAGACAACAGACCTTTTGCTAAAGTTAAATATGTTCGCATGAGCCCATCTAAAATCAGAATTGTTTTAGATATGGTTAGAGGCAAAAATGCAGAAGAAGCGCTTGCTATTTTGGAAAATTCTCCTCAATCAGCAGCTGAAGTTAGCGCAAAACTCTTGAAATCTGCTATTGCTAATGCTGAAAACAACAAAGGACTTAACAGAGCAGACCTTTATGTTGCAGAAGCATACGCTTGCCCAGGTCCAATTATGAAAAGATTGAACATCAGAGCACGTGGAAGAGCAGATAGAATGTTAAAAAGAACAAGCCACATTACAATTGTGCTTGATGTAAAAGAGTAGGAGGTCAAGATGGGACAAAAAGTTAGTCCAGTTGGACTTAGATTAGGCGTTAATAAAACCTGGCAATCATCTTGGTATGCTAACAAAAAAGATTTTGCAAAAAATCTTAAAGAAGATGATGAAATCAGAAAATTTATTAAGAAAAAATATTACGGCGCAGCAATTTCAAGCATTGAAATTGAAAGAACAGCAACTAAAACAATTGTTACATTAAATACTGGTAGACCTGGTATGTTAATTGGTACAAAAGGTGCTGGCGTTGAAGAAATTAAAAAAGAACTTTCAAAAATGGTTGGAGCTAAAACACTTTTCGTTAATGTAAAAGAAGTTAAAAAACCTGACCTTGATGCAACACTTGTTGCTGAAGGAATTGCAAGCCAACTTGAAAAACGTGTTGCTTTCAGAAGAGCTTTGAAACAAGCAATTCAACGTGTTATGAAAGCAGGCGCTAAAGGTTGTAAAGTTCAAGTTAGTGGTGTTGTTGACGGCGCTAACACAATTGCAAGAACTGAAAACTATATGGAAGGTTCTCTTCCATTACACACACTTAGAGCGGACATAGATTATGGTGTTGCTGCGGCATACACAAACTATGGAAAACTCGGTGTTAAATGCTGGATTTACAAAGGTGAAATCCTTGGTAAAAAATCCGCTGAAAACAAAGGAGGTATAAACTAATGTTAATGCCTAAAAGAGTTAAGAGAAGACGTGTTCATAGAGGCAGAATGACCGGCGTTGCAACAAGAGGCAACACTCTTGCTTATGGCGAATTCGGTATTGTTGCAACAGAGCCATGCTGGATTAAATCTAATCAAATTGAAGCAGCTCGTATCGCTATAACACGTTATACAAAAAGAGGCGGTAAAGTTTGGATTAAAATTTTCCCAGACAAGCCTGTAACAAAAAAACCTGCTGAAACAAGAATGGGTAGTGGTAAAGGTTCACCAGAATTCTGGGTTGCAGTTGTTAAACCAGGTAGAGTTCTTTTTGAAATTGCTGGTGTACCAGAAGCAACTGCTAGAGAAGCTCTCAGACTTGGTAGCCACAAATTGCCATGCAAGACTAAGATTATCAAGAAGCAGGACGAAACCGTAACAGAAGGTGGTGCTGTATGAAATTAAACGATATCAAAAATTTAACAACTGAAGAATTGATTACAAAAGAACAAGAATTAAAAGCTGAACTATTTAATCTTCGTTTCTCACACGCAACAGGAAATTTAGCTAACCCTATGCAACTTCACAATTTAAAGAAAGACATTGCTAGAGTTAAAACAATTATCCGCGAAAGAGAAATTAAAAAGGTTAATGGGTAAGGAGTAAAGTATGGAAAAAGAAATCAGAAATAACAGACCAACAAAACAAGGACTTGTTGTTAGTGCTGGAAAAATGAATAAAACTGTTGTTGTTGCTGTTCTTGAAAACAAAAAGCACCCAATCTATAAAAAAGTTGTTAAAAGTACTAAAAAATACAAAGTTCACGATGAAGAAAACGTTTGCGGAATTGGCGATACAGTTGAAATTATGGAAACTCGCCCATTGAGCAAAGATAAATATAACCGTTTAGTCAGAATCGTTGAGAAAGCGAAGTAGGAGGTAGATATGGTTCAACCACAAACAAGATTAAAAGTTGCCGACAACACAGGCGCTAAACAAATCATGTGTATTCGTGTTCTCGGTGGTTCTTATAGAAGAAGCGGGAACATCGGTGATGTCATTGTTGCATCAGTAAAATCTGCAATTCCTGGCGGAGTTGTTAAAAAAGGTGACGTTGTTAAAGCAGTTATTGTTAGAACCTCAAAAGGTTTGAGAAGACAAGACGGAACTCATATAAGATTTGATGATAATGCAGCAGTTATCATTGATAACCAAAAACAACCAAAAGGAACACGTATTTTCGGGCCTATTGCGAGAGAACTTCGTGATAAAAACTACATGAAGATTATCTCACTTGCGCCAGAAGTATTATAGGAGGAAGCAATGGAAATTAAAAAAGGTGACAACGTTGTTGTTATCGCTGGAAAAGACAAAGGCAAAAAGGGTAAAGTTCTTGAAACTTCACCAAAATCTGCAAAAGTCGTTGTTGAAGGCGTAAACATCGTTACTAAACACAAAAAACCTCGCTCTGCCCAAGATAAAGGCGGAATTGTTAAACAAACAAATCCTATTGATTCTTCAAATGTTATGGTTGTTTGTTCAACATGCGGAAAAGCAACAAGAATTGGCCACAAAGAAATTGATGGCAAAAAAGCAAGAATTTGCAAAAAATGCGGTGCAAGTTTAGATAAAGACCTTGCAAAAGCAGTTAAGAAAGAAACAAAATCAGATAAAACTGAAAAACCTGCTGAAAAGAAAACATCAACAAAATCAGCAACAAGTGAAAAGTCGACAACTAAAACAGCAACAGCTACAAAGTCAACTGCAAAGAAAACCACAAAGGCTGAATAAGGAGAAAAACAATGGCTAATAGATTAAAAGAAACATATAAAAAAGATATTGTTCCAGAACTTATGAAACTTCATGGTTATAAAAACGTTAACGAAGTTCCAAAACTTGACAAAATTGTTTTGAACATGGGACTTGGAGATGTTAAAGACAATTCAAAAAGTTTGGGAATTGCAATTGACGAATTAGGTGTTATCTCTGGACAAAAACCAGTTGCAACAAAAGCAAAAAAAGCTATTTCTAACTTTAAAGTTAGACAAGGAATGAAAATTGGTGCTAAAGTAACTTTAAGAGGCGACAGAATGTATGAGTTTTTAGATAAACTTATTGCAGTTGCTCTTCCTAGAGTTAGAGATTTCAGAGGAGTTTCAAGAAAATCTTTTGATGGACATGGAAACTATGCTCTTGGAATTAAAGAACAACTTATATTCCCAGAAATCAATTATGACAAAATCGAAAAAATCAGAGGTTTTGATATCATGATTGTTACAACTGCAAAGTCGGATTCAGAGGCATTATCTCTTTTAGAGGCTCTTGGAATGCCTTTCAAAGATAGATAGGAGGGAATAATGGCAAGAAAAGCATTAATTGAAAAACAACAAAAAAAGCAAAAATTTTCAACTCGTGAATACACTCGTTGTGAAATTTGTGGTCGTCCACATGCTGTTTTAAAGAAATATGGTCTTTGCAGGGTATGTTTCCGTGAAAAAGCAAACAAGGGAGAAATACCTGGCATGAAAAAGGCTAGTTGGTAGGAGGGAAGATATGATAGTTACAGACCCAATTGCAGATATGCTAACAAGACTTAGAAATGCTATAACTGCAAAACATGAAGATGTTTTAGTTCCTGTTTCGAAAGAAAAGGAAGCTATTGCAAAAATTTTACTTGATGAAGGATATATCAAATCTTTCGAAATCGTTGAAGACAAAAAGATTAAGTATATCAAAATTGCAATCAAATATGACGAACATGGAAATAGTATAATCTACGGATTAAAAAGAATTTCTAAACCTGGACTCAGAGTTTACACAACTGTTGATAAACTTCCAAGAGTTATTGGTGGAATGGGAATTGCAATTATTTCAACAAACAAAGGTATATTAACAGACAAACAAGCAAGAGAGCAGAAAGTTGGCGGTGAAGTTCTTGCTTACGTTTGGTAGGAGGAACTATGTCTAGAATAGGAAGAAGTCCAATTCAAATGCCAGACGGTGTTAGTGCACAAGTTGAAGGCAATTTGATAACTGTTAAAGGACCACTTGGAACCTTAACTCAAGAATTCAGTGATGTTGATATAAAAATTGATGGCAATGTTATTTCTCTTTCAAGAAAGAACGATAACAATGACGTAAAAGCAAAACATGGACTTTATAGAGCATTAATTGCCAACATGGTTAAAGGTGTAAAAGAAGGATTTACCAGAAACCTTGTAATCAAAGGAGTTGGTTACAAAGCAAATAAAGTTGGAAATAAACTTGTTTTGAATTTAGGTTATTCACATTCAATCGACGTTGTTGAACCAGAAGGTATCAAGATTGAGTGCCCAACAGCAACTGATATAAAAATTACAGGAATTGACAAACAAAAAGTCGGACAACTTGCATCAAATATCAGAGATTTAAGAAAAGTTGAACCATATCATGGTTACGGCGTTAGATATGATGATGAAGTTGTTATTAGAAAACAAGGTAAAACTGCTGGTAAAGGCAAGAAGTAGGAGTTAAAAAATGATTAGTAAAGACAATAAAAATCAAATTAGATTGAAACGTCACGCTCGTTTGAGAAACACTCTTAAAGGAACAAGTGACGCTCCAAGACTTGCTGTTTACAGAAGTCTTAATGGAATTTATGCTCAAATCATTGATGATGAAAAGGGCGTAACCTTGGTTTCATGCTCAACTATTGACAAAGAGATTTCAAAATCTTGCAAAGGTAAAAATCGCAAAGAACAAGCTAAACTTGTTGGCGAAACTCTTGCTAAAAGAGCATTGAAAAAGAAAATTAAAACTGTTGTTTTCGACAGAGGCGGTTATCTCTACACTGGAAGAGTTCAAGCTCTTGCTGATGGTGCCAGAGAAGCTGGCTTGGAATTTTAGGAGGAACGTATGAACGAAGAAATCAAAAATGAAAATGTCGAAATCGCAGATAACACAACTGATGTTGTAAAAGAAGAAAGAAAGAAACGTGACGATTTCAAACGTGATCGCAAACAAAACGACAGACGTGAAAAGAAACGTGAAGATAGCGAGTTTGACAAAACTTTAGTTTCTGTTAGACGTGTTACAAAGGTTGTTAAAGGCGGAAGAACAATGCGTTTCAGCGCTCTTGTAGTTATTGGTGACCACAAGGGTACAGTTGGAATTGGAACAGGAAGAGCAAAAGAAGTTCCTGCTGCAATTGACAAAGCAACTCTTCAAGCAAAACAAAACTTGAAAAAAATTAACATCGTTAACGGAACAATTCCTCATGATGTTGTTGGAAAGTATGGAACAAGTAAAGTTTTAATGCTTCCAGCAAAACAAGGTTCTGGAGTTATCGCTGGCGGAAGTGCTCGTGCAGTTTTGGAACTTGCAGGAATTAAAGATATTGTTACAAAAATTCATGGCTCAACAAACAAGATTAACTGCGTTAGAGCAACACTTAAAGGTTTACAATCTTTGAGAACAAGAGAAGAAGTTGCACTTGCTCGTGGAAAATCTGTTGATGAGATATAGAGGTGAATTATGGCAAAAAAAGAACAAAAAATGTTAAAAGTTACTTATGTTAGAAGTGTAATTGGCTATAATAAAAAACAAGCTAAAATCCTTGAAGCATTGGGACTTACTAAATTAAACCAAACAAAACTTCTCCCAGATAACGACAGTGTTAGAGGAAGCATATTCCACGTTAAACATCTTGTTAACGTTGAAGAAGTTTAAGGAGGAAAAGATGTATATTCAAAATTTACAACCTGCACCTAATTCACGCTTTAATGAAAAAAGACTTGGAAGAGGAATTGGAAGTGGTCTTGGAAAAACAAGCGGTAAGGGGCATAAAGGACAAAACGCTAGAAGTGGCGGTGGAGTTCGTCCTGGATTCGAAGGCGGACAATTACCTCTCGTTAGAAAGATGAAAATTCGTGGCTTTAACAATGCTAATTTCGATAAGGAATATGCTGTAGTTAACGTTGGCGATTTAGAGAAATTCGATGCTAATACTGAAATAACTCAAGAATTGTTATATGAAAACAGAGTTATTGGAAAAATTATGCCATACGGTCTCAAAGTTTTGGGTAATGGGGAGTTATCAAAATCGCTAGTTGTTAAAGCAAATAAATTCTCTGCATCTGCCAAAGAAAAAATTGAGAAAGTTGGCGGAAAAGCAGAGGTGATTTAATGTTCAAACGAATTGCTGAATGTTTTAAATCAAAAGAAGTTCGCGTTAAGATAATCATAACGCTTCTTTTGCTTTTAGTTTTTAGAATTGGATGTTGGCTTCCAATTCCCGGTATTAATTCAAGTGCATTTGCAACTGTAACCGGTGAAAACAGTTTTTTGACTCTTTTAAGTTCAATAAACGGTGGCTCATTAGCTAACGGTGCATTTTTGGCTCTTGGTGTTTCACCATATATTAGTGCATCAATTATTATTCAACTTCTTTCAATTGCAATTCCTAGTTGGCAAAGACTGAGCAAGGAAGGTGAAGAAGGAAGAAAGAAACTTTCAAGATATACTCGCTGGGCTGCTCTTGTTTTAGCAATTGCTCAAGCGGTTGGTATTGTTGTTGGTTATAGCAGTGTAATTGACTCAAGTATGCTTTGGAGTGGGTCTCCTCAATGGCTTACAAGTGCGATTGTCGTTCTTGTTTTGGTTGCAGGGGCAATGTTCACTGTTTGGCTTGGTGAAAGAATTACAGAAATTGGAATTGGAAACGGACTTTCACTTTTGATTTTTGTTGGCATTCTTTCAACAGCGGGTCAATCTATTTTGACAAGTATAAAAGAAATTGTTGCTGGAGATATGAACGAACTTTGGAAACTTATTGTGTTCCTTGTAGCAGTTGTTGTTATCTTCGGACTTATAGTCTTTGTTGACTTGGCAGAAAGAAAAGTTCCTGTTCAATATGCTAAACAAATTAAGGGAAGAAAAATGTACGGTGGACAGAACACCAACATTCCTATTCGTGTTAATGGATCAGGCGTTATGCCAATTATCTTTGCGAGTGCTTTGTTGACATTCCCACAACTTATCATGAGTATATTCTGCCCTAATTCTGATGCAATGACATGGTACAACACTTGGATGGGCTCAGGCTCATGGCCTTACATTGTTGTTTCATCACTTTTAATTTTGTTTTTCTCGTATTTCTATGCGCAGATTACATTTAATCCTGATGATATCAGCAAACAAATTCAACAAAACGGTGGATTTATCCCTGGAATTAGACCAGGAAAACCTACCTCAGATTATTTGAGAAAAATTTCTAACAGAGTCATATTGTTTGGAGCAATTTTCTTGGCATTTATTGCATTAGTTCCAAACTTGATATTCAAAGGAATTGGTGGAAATTCAGCACTTGTTAATGCTTTCAGTGCTACTGGACTTTTGATTATTGTTTCTGTTGCTCTCGAATTTGATAAACAACTTGAAGCACAATTACTCATGAAAAATTATAGAGGTTTCTTAAAATAGGAGGGCTCGGCATGAAAATTGTTTTATTCGGAGCACCAAGCAGTGGAAAGGGGAGTCAAGCTAAACTTATTTCTAACGAGTTTGGCTTGCCTCAAATTTCAACTGGTGACATTTTGCGAGACAATATACAACGCCAAACAGAGATTGGAAAATTCGTAGAATCAATTATTAACCGTGGCGAACTTGTTCCAGACAATATAATGATTGAAATCATTAAAGAAAGAATTAACGAAGAAGATTGCAAGAATGGTTATATTCTAGACGGATTTCCAAGAACACTTGAACAAGCAAAGATGCTACTTAAAATAACTAACATTGATGTTGTTATTTACATAGATGTTAGCATCATAGAAGTTGAAAGACGCGCTCTTTCGAGAAGAATTTGCCCAGCATGTGGGAAAATATATAACATTTCTAACAAATTTATTGAAAATTGTGATGATTGCGGTGCAAAATTGATACAGCGCGATGACGACAAAATTGATGTAATAAGACATCGTATAGAAAAATACTTATCACAAAGTGAACCTCTTATTGAGTTTTTCAGAAAGAAAAAACTTTTGAAAACTGTCTTTAGTGCAGAAAGCCCAGAAGAAACATATAAATCAGTTAGAAAAATTCTTTTAAAAATTTAAGGAGAAAAATGAAGCAGTTATCACCAGCGCAAATCGTTTTAATGAAAAAGGCAGGAGAGATGACGAAGAACGCTTTAAATTATGCGGAATCCTTGATTAAACCAGGGATTTCGACCAATTCTCTTGACAATTTAATTTCAGAGTATATAATTAAACATGGCGGGAAACCTTCATTTAAAAACTATTTCGGATACCCAAAATCAACTTGTATTTCAATTAATGAAGTTGTTGTTCATGGGATTCCATCTGAAAGAAAACTTAAAGAAGGTGACATTGTAAGCATAGATGTTGGAGTTGAGTATAAAGGCTACAACGGCGATGCTGCAAGAACATTCCCAGTTGGTAGAATTTCCGAAGAAAAACAAAAACTCATTGATGTAACTCGTGAAAGTTTTTTTGAGGGAATAAAAAATCTTAAAGCCGGTGAAAGGCTTGGCAAACTTTCTTCTAGCATACAAAACTATGTTGAAAAAAATGGTTTTAGTGTAGTTAGAGAAATGGTTGGTCATGGAATTGGCGATAAGATGCATCTTGAACCAAACGTTCCTAATTATGGAAAGGAGACTGATGGCCCAATTGTGCAAGAAAACACTTGTCTGGCAATTGAACCAATGGTTAACATGGGAACAAGAAAAATTTTCGTTTTGGAAGATGGTTGGACAACAATTACTCAAGATTTAATGCCATCAGCACATTATGAGAATACAGTTCTAATTTTGAAAGATAAAGTAGAAATCTTGACATTGTGAGAGGAAACATGAATTTTAAGAAATTTGAAATAGTTGAGTCAACGGCTGGGAGAGATTTTGGCAATGTTTACTTGATTAAAGAAATTCTAGACAAAGATTATGTCCTCTTGATTGATGGAAAAAGAAAGACCATTTCTAATCCAAAGAAGAAAAAAGTCAAGCATATTGTTTCACTTGGAGTTGTTGAAGAATCGCTTAATGAAACATTTGGCGACAAATCTAAGACAAACGATGGTGTAATAAGAAAAATTTTGAAAAATTTTGAAAAAAAGTGTTAAAGGAGATTGTATGTCTAAAGAAGATGTGATAGAATTTGAAGGTGAGGTTGTTGAAGTGTTGCCTAACACAACATTTTTGGTAAAACTCTCAAACGGACATGTCATAACAGCATACATTTCAGGTCGCTTAAGAATGCATTATATAAAAATTTTGGAAGGCGACAAAGTTAAAATTGAAATGAGTCCATATGATTTAACCAAAGGCAGAATCACATGGCGAGGAAAAAACTAAAAAGGGGATTAGGAATATGAAAGTAAGACCATCTGTTAAACCTATGTGCGATAAGTGCAAAGTTATTAAACGTGAAGGCAAAGTTATGGTTATTTGCTCAAAAGACAAAAGTCATAAACAAACCCAAGGCTAAAATTAATTTGAAAAATCTCGGGTGTGCCATGTGCTTGTGTGAGGCGGCTGTGTAGGAGAGTATCCTGCAACTCACCCCCGTTATTTATATATAAAAAACTAAATTAGGAGAAATGAAAATGGCAAGAATTGCTGGCGTAGATTTACCAAAAGATAAAAGAATTGAAATTGGTTTAACCTACATCTATGGAATTGGCAGAGTTAATGCCAACAAAATATTAGAAGCTACAAAAATCAATCCAGATACAAGAGTAAAAGACCTCGACGAAAACGATGTTGCTACTCTTCGTAACTATATTGAAAAACATTTTTCTGTTGAAGGTGACTTGAGAAAAGAAGTTTCCATGAATATCAAGCGCTTAACAGAAATTGGCTGTTACAGAGGAATCCGTCACAGAAAAGGACTCCCTGTAAGAGGACAAAATACTAGAACAAACTGCAGAACACGCAAAGGTCCAAGAAAGGCTGTTGCAGGAAGCAGTAAGAAAGGTAAATAAGGAGGAAGATAATGGCAGTTAAATCGAAAACAACAAAAAAGAAAAAGATTACTCAAAGCATTGACAAAGGTCAAGTTCACATTAAATCTTCTTTCAACAACACAATGGTTACATTTACAGACATGGCTGGAAATGTTTTATCATGGTCAAGTTCAGGAAAACTTGGTTTTAAAGGCTCAAAAAAGAGCACTCCATTCGCAGCTCAATCATCAGTTGAGGATGCAGCAAAAGTCGCAAAAGATTATGGCATCAAAACAGTTGAAGTTTATGTAAAAGGACCAGGAAATGGTCGTGAAGCAGCTATAAGAACACTTCAAAACTTGGAAATAGGTGTTTCATTAATCAAAGATGTTTCTCCAATCGCTCACAACGGTTGCAGACCACCTAAAATCAGAAGAGTTTAAGAGGAGATATATTTATGGCAAAATTATTAAGTCCAGATTGTCGCCAATGCAGACGTGAAGGTTGCAAGCTCTTTTTGAAAGGCGACAGATGCACAAGTAAAAAATGTGCGATCGAAAGAAGACAAACACTTCCTGGCCAACACGGCGCAGCTAGAAAGAGAGTTACAGAATATGGTCTTCAACTTCGTGAAAAACAAAAAGTTAAAAGAGCATATGGAATTTTAGAAAAACAATTCAGAAAATATTATGAAGAAGCAGAACGCATGAAAGGCGTTACTGGTGAAAACATGCTTTCATTGATTGAAAGAAGATTAGACAACGTTGTCTATAGAATGGGAATTGGTGCAAGCAGATCTGAATGCCGTCAAATCGTTAACCATGGACATATAACAGTAAATGGGAAACGTGTTAACATTCCATCATTCCTTGTTAAAGTTGGCGATGTTATTGCAATAAAAGAAAATAAACGTGATCTTGAAATGTTCAAAGAACTTAAAGGCATGAAAATAATAATGCCAAAATGGCTTGAATTTGATTCAGAAAAACTTGAAGGAAAAATCTTAGCGCTTCCAACAAGAGAAGACATAGACCTCAATATAAAAGAACATCTCATCATTGAGTTGTATTCAAGATAGTAAATAAGGAGTTGTAAGTATGTTAATGGAAATTGAAAAGCCAAAAATAACATGTGAAGAAACTGAAAATGGGAATTTCGCTAGATTTACCGTTGAACCTTTAGAAAAAGGTTTTGGAATAACTCTTGGAAATGCACTTAGAAGAACACTTCTTTCTTCTCTTCCAGGTGCTGCCGGAATTGGTATTAGAATTCCTGGAGTTCTTCATGAGTTTTCAACTGTTCCTGGGGTTTATGAAGATGTTGTTGACATTGTCTTAAACATTAAAGGATTGGCAGTTAAAGTCGCAAATCAAGATAGAGATTTTAGATCAATTTTAAGAATAAAAACAAATAAAGGTGGAGAAATCACGGCTAAAGATTTTGAACCAAATGAAGAAGTTGAAATCTTAAATCCAGATCTTCATATCTGCAGTGTTGAAGAAGGTTTCCCTTTTGAATTAGAAGTTCTAATTGGAAAAGGCAGAGGCTATGTTGCAAACACAAAAAACAAAGAATTGATTGATAATCCTGAGTTTATTGCGATTGATTCACTCTATTCCCCAGTTAAAAAATGCAGTTATAGTGTTGAACCAACACGTGTTGGACAAAGCATTGATTTTGATAAACTTGTTTTAGAAGTTGAAACAAACGGAACAATTTCAGCAAGAGACATTGTAAGTTTATCAGGTAAAATTATGCAGGACCACATTTCTATTTTCGTTGATTTGTGCGAAGCAATGGGCAAAATGAATATCTTGGTTTCTACTGAAGAAGATAGCAAAACAAAGATATTGGATATGCCAATTGAGGAAATGGAGCTTTCTGTTCGTTCTTATAATTGCCTTAAAAGAGCAAACATCAACACAGTTGAAGATTTAACACAAAAAACAAGAGAAGACATGCTTAAAGTTAGAAATCTTGGACTAAAATCTATTGACGAAGTTTTTGATAAACTTGCTGAATATGGTCTTAGTTTTAAAGAGTCGGAAGAGTAAAAGGAGAAACAAATGGCAAATAGTAAGTTAGGAAGACCAACCAAAGAACGTTTGGCAATCATTCGTAACCAAGTTTCCAGTTTGTTGTGGAATGAAAAACTTGAAACAACACTTGAACGTGCAAAATCAACTCGTTCAGTTGCTGAAAAGATTTTAACACTTGCAATTAATAGTTATGAAGACACTGTTAAAGTAATCAAAACAGTTAAAAACGATAAAGGTGTTGAAAGCAAACAAGAATTTGTTAACGACGGAACAAAGAAACTTAATGCTAGAAGAAAAATTATGAGTTACTTGTATGATCTTCAAGAGCAAAAAGGTGAAAAAGAAAGCAAAGCAGCGTTCAGAGCAAAAACAGAAGACGTTAATCATCCTTTGATTGAAAAGATTTTCAATGTGTATGCACCTAGATATGCTGAGAGAGCAAAAAATCTTGGACAAAAAGGTGGCTATACAAGAATTGTTAAACTTGGAAAGAGAAGAGGCGACAACGCTGAAACTGCTTTAATTGAATTGGTTTAATAAATAAAAAACTTGGAGAAGTATCCAAGTTTTTTTATTAATTCATTCAAAAAAATATTGTTTTTTTTGAGTAATTTTGATATAATTATTATGATTATTTTTAGTTATAAAAGGAAAGATAATGGGCAAATCATATGATTCAAAAGATATAGTAGTTTTGGAAGGCTTGGATGCAGTTCGTTTGCGCCCAGGAATGTATATTGGAACAACCGGTGTTAAAGGTTTACACCATATTTTATGGGAGATTGTCGATAATTCCATTGACGAGATAAGCAATGGCTATGGAAATCGAATTATTATAACTTTGCACAAAGATGGAAGTGCGAGTGTTGAAGATAATGGTCGAGGAATTCCTGTTGATATGCATCCAACTTTAAAAAAGTCAGGCGTAGAAGTTGTTTTTACTCAACTTCATGCAGGTGGCAAATTCAATAATGATAACTACGGATATTCTGGCGGTTTGCACGGTGTTGGAGCTTCGGTTACTAATGCTTTAAGTGAATGGACGAAAGTTTATGTTTGCAAGAATAAAAAGCGCTATTTCATGGAATTTGAAAGCAAAATGGGTGATAATGGGAAAATCCGTAGTGGTGTTCCTGTTGCTCCTTTAATGGAAATTGGTGACACAACAAAAACTGGAACAAAGGTTACATTTCTTCCAGATAAACGCGTTTTTGAAACAGTTGTTTTCAATGCAGACACAATTTCAAAGCGCCTAAAGGAACTTGCCTTTTTGAATAGGGGCGTATATATAGAGTTTAATGATGAAAGAACAAATCAAAAACAAGTTTTTGCATATGAAGGCGGGCTTAAAGATTTTGCTATTTATCTGAATGAAGGAAAAACTGCGTTATACAAAGAACCTGTTTATATATCTGGCGAAAGCAAATTAATTAAACTTGAACTTGCAATTCAGCACACTGACACATACACTGAAAATATGTTTTCTTATGTAAATAACATTCCTACGACCGAAGGCGGAACTCACGAAACGGGCTTTAAATCGGCTTTAACAAGGCTTATGAATGAGATTGCACGAAGCGAAGGTTGGTTGAAAGAAAAAGATGCAAACCTAATTGGAGAAGATTTTAGAGAAGGAATTACAGCAATTCTTTCAATCAAAATGAGAAATGTTCAGTTTGAGGGGCAAACAAAAACAAAACTTGGCAATCCCGAAATTCGTCCAGAAGTTGAAAATCTTGTTTATAACGAACTGTTAAAATATTTTGAACAAAAAGATAAACTTGAAATTGCTGAAATAATTTTTAACAAGGCTAAGGGAGCAGCAAAAGTTAGGGAAGCACAAAGAAAAGCAAAAGATTTGGCTAGACAAAAAAATAGTGTTGACAAATATAATCTTGTTGGAAAATTGTCCGCTTGCACTAGCAGAAAGGCGGAATTAAGT
The DNA here is from genome assembly GCA_016297845.1 of Clostridia bacterium. Classification (GTDB taxonomy): domain Bacteria; phylum Bacillota; class Clostridia; order Christensenellales; family UBA1242; genus UMGS687. Next base: position 6,865 of record JAEDFV010000004.1, on the reverse strand, counting down.
GAACTATTTATTGTTGAGGGGGATTCTGCTGGTGGCAGTGCAAAACAAGGCCGTGACAGAACCTTCCAAGCAATTCTCCCTCTCAAAGGAAAGCCTTTGAATGCTGAAAAGAAACGTCTTGACCAAGTTCTAGCTAATGAAGAAATTCGTACAATTATTAGCGCGCTTGAAACAGGTGTTGGAGAAGATTTTAACATTGATAATTTGAGATATCACAAAGTTATTATTCTTTCTGATGCTGACCAAGATGGTGCTCACATTCGAGCAATATTGTTGACATTCTTCTTTAGATATATGCGTGGTCTTATAACAAATGGAAATGTTTACATTGGACTTCCACCACTATACAAGGTTTATAAAAAAGACGTAGTTGAATATGTATATTCAGATGAAGAACTCCCTGAAGCGATTGAACGAGTTGGAAAAGGATATCAAATTCAAAGATACAAAGGTCTTGGAGAAATGAATCCTGAGCAACTTTGGGAAACAACTATGGAACCAACAAAACGTAACTTGATAAGAGTTACAATAGAAGATGCAGCGGAAGCAGAAAAAATGGTTACTGTCTTAATGGGAGACAATATTGAAGCTCGTAAAGCTTATATTTCAGAATATGCAAATTTTGATCGTGAAGACGAATTTATGTCAAAAACATTTATATAAAAAACACATCACTTGATGTGTTTTTATATTTTACGACGAAAAGTCCGTGTCCGCTTCACTTTGTCATCTAAGAATAAAAACTGACGTTTGCCCTGATGGGAGTTATGGTGACGCTACGCCTTTGCTTAGGACTCTTCTCGTCTTATAACTATATGCTTTGGAGATTGTTTAAGGTTAGAGAAATAAAAAAAAGTGACATGAGTCACTTTGCTTTGGTGGGAGTTATACGAAAGTCGCGATAAACGCGCCTGTTCGTGGTGACGCTACGCCTTTGCTTAGGACTCTTCTCGTCCTATAACTATATGCTTTGGAAGTTGTTTAAAGTAAGAAAAATAAAAAAAGTGACATGTGTCACTTTGCTTTGGTGGGAGTTATAGGACTCGAACCTATGACCCCCTGCTTGTAAGGCAGGTGCTCTAACCAACTGAGCTAAACTCCCAAGCAATTTTAAATATAACATATAGTATAATTTTTGTCAACAAATTTTAATAAAAAATTTTTATTTTTTATAATATTTTTTATTAATTTATTATTTGCATTTTATATAAAAATTGGTTAATATTATATTATGAGATTAAACAAATTTTTAAGTGCTAGCGGTGTGTGTTCAAGAAGAAAAGCAGACGAACTTATTGAAAACGGCGAAATAATTGTTAATGGAAAGGTTGAAACCCAACTTGGAACAAACATTGATGAAAAAAAAGATAAAGTTATTTATAACGGAAAAGTAATTAGTTTAACGAGCGATTTTGTTTATTACAAATTAAATAAACCTAAAGGATATATTTGTTCAAATAATGACGACAAAGGAAGAAAAACAATTTTTGAGCTTCTTCCAAAAGACAAAAGACTGTTTTCAATTGGACGTTTGGATTATAACACCGAGGGATTGATTTTAATTACAAACGATGGTGAACTTTCTGAAGCAATTTCTCACCCTAGATATGAAGTAAATAAGGAATATATTGTTACAATTGAAGGGAAAATTCTTGAGAGCGAGTTGGCAGTTTTGCGGGCTGGTGTTGTTGAAAAAGGCATAAGAATGCCAAAAGCAAGAGTTCAAAGATTGGAAACTGATGGCAAAATAACAAAAATATCAGTAATAATCAACGAAGGCCAAAACAGGCAGGTTAGAAGAATGTTTGAGGCTATTGGGAAAACAATCATTTTGTTGAAGCGGGTGAGAATTGGAGAAATAACGCTTGGTGGACTTCAACGAGGAACTTATAAAGAACTCAATAGGGTTGAAATGGAATACATTAATATGTTGAAGAATTAGGAGAATTATGATTTTAAATTTTTTTAAATTCATTTTGTATATTTGGGTTTGGTTATTATTCCCAACAATATTTAAGGGTAAGCGCAATATTCCGAAAGGAAAGGTTATATTTGTGTGCAATCATACAAGCAACATAGACCCAATTTTATTATGTATGTCAACTTGGCGTAAACAATATTTCTTGGCAAAAAAGGAGTTGTTTTCAAACTCTTTTAAACGTGGAATTATGAAAATTGTGCACGCAATCCCTGTTGAGAGAGGGAAGATAGATATTAAAGCAATAAAGATGTCAATGAAAGTTTTGAGCAAAAACAAAATATTAACGATTTTCCCAGAAGGAACGAGAAATCGCACTAATGAAGATTTGAGCGAGATTAAAGCGGGAGCGGGAATGCTCGCAATAAAAACAAAAACGCCTATTGTGCCAGTTTGGATTAAGAAAAAGCCACGATTGTTTAGAATAAACTCTGTCAAATTTGGGAAGCCATTTACTCTTGAAGAATTTTATGATGAAAAACTTACAAGCGAAGTTTTATCAAAAGCTGGCGATAAAATCGCAAAAAATCTTCTTGAAAACAGCAAATAAAAAAAGTCTTTTATTAAGACTTTCTTTTTTTATGCATTTGCTTTTTTTGCATTATCCAAAATTTTTGCAAGAGTTGCTTTTTTAGAGTTAGCGTTATTTTTGTGGATAACATTGTCTTTAGCAGCAGTGTCCAACAACGAGAAAACTTCGCTTAAAAGTTTTTCTGCAACTTCTAAGTTGTTATTTTTTGCTTCATTTTTGAATTTTTTTACTGTTGTTGAAATCTTAGATTTTATCATTCTGTTTTCTAAGTTTTTCTTTTCGTTAACTGTAACTCTTTTTATCGCTGATTTAATGTTTGGCACGGTTTTTCTCCTTAAAATGATTTACTTCGCAAGTTTACCACAAGTTGATATATTTTGCAAGTAAATTTTTAATATTTTCTAAAAATTTTCAAAAACTATTTTAATGAAAAGAAACTTAACAGATTTATTTGATGAAAGAAAAAATAATTTAAAATTAAAAACTGAAAATTTTGATTATGGAATTGCAGTTAATCGAAATCATGATAAGAAGCAAGTCATTATCAATGCACAGGCAATAAATCTATTTGGTGCTAAGATTGAAAACTTGCTTGTTGATATTCTTGAAAAAGAATTGACTTCAACTTTTAAATTTAATAAATATGATAATATTTTCGTTGTTGGGCTAGGGAATAGGGAAGTTCCTTGCGATTCGCTTGGCCCAAAAGTTATTGAAAAATTGGTCATTTCTCGTGGTTTGGATATTTCCCCAAACCTGTGTGCTTTTTCTCCTAATGTTTATTCTAATACGGGTATTGAAACAAGTGAGATTGTTTGTTCAATTTCAAAACAGATTAAACCTGATTTAGTAATACTTGTTGATTCTCTTGCAACAGTTTCAGTTTCAAGATTATGTTCATGTTTCCAAATCACAAAAGATGGGCTCGTTGCAGGAAGCGGGAACGGGAGAGGGAACAAAAAAATTTCATCAAAGCTCTTGGGTGTTGACAACATTGTTTCGATAGGTGTTCCTATGCTCATATATGCAACTTCGATAGATGGTGTTGATGCTGAAGAAAATAAACTTTCTGCTTTTCCTTCATTGGTGCTTTCGCCTAGTGACATTAGAAAAACAATAGAACTTTTGTCAGATATCATTGCTATGGCAATCAATAAATCAATTTTCAAAGATATGTCCGAGGACGAGATTAATGCACTTATCAAGTAAACTTATAAATTATTTAGTCATATATTAAACTATGATTATTGCTTTGGACAGCGGAATTGGCGGAGCGAGCATATTAAAGGAAGTTATGGAAAACTCCTTTAACAATGAGTTTGTTTATTTTGCGGATACAATGAATTCACCCTACGGAAATAAATCTAAAAAGCAAATTTATGAGATAGTAAAAAAAAATGTTGATTATTTATCATCAAAATACAAAATTGATGTCTTGATAGTTGCATGCAACACGGCAACAAGTGTTTGTGCTGAAAAGTTTAGAAAAATATACAACTTCCCAATAATTGGTGTTGAACCGCCAATTAAGGTTGCCATTGACAGAGGTAATAAAAATATATTAGTAATTGCAACAAAGCAAACGATAAAAACAAATATGACTCTAAAAAAATACATATCTCAAAAGAATGCAGATGTTACAATAGAACTTCTTCCGCTTAAAAAACTTGCAAAAATAATTGATAAAAACGTTGAAGATTTAGATGTTGTGATACCATATTTAAAACATAAATTAAAAAACGGAAAATATGATGCAATTGTCCTTGGTTGCACTCACTATAACTTTATCAAAAAACAAATCAAACAATTATTTCCAAATGCAGAAATTATATCTTGTGAAAGTGGTGTTGCAAGAAACGTCAAAAGAATTTGTTCAAATTTAAAATCGCAAAATCATAAATTAGAAATTTTACTTAGTAAGAAAAATTTATCTATTCAAAATTTCTTGGACAATTATTTCTGCAACGATTTTTCCCGCAATTGAAACCACCCAAAAACCACATTAGATTCATGTTTGGTTGACAATGTGAAAAAGATGGTCGGTTAAAACATGGATTTTGTGGTTGACAAAAATTTTGATGGAATTCATCACATGGATGCATAAACATTGGATTGCATGATGGGTGACAAGAAAATGATGGGGAACACGAAAAATGTGGGAATGGTGGACATGAAAAATGTGGGAATGGAGTTATACATGATATTGGTCTTAAACAACAACATGGTTTATTTACATAAAAGCAATCAAAACGATTTTTACAACTAAACATAAGATTTCCTCCTTGATTCATACTATGAAAAAAGATGAACCGAAGTTCATCTTTATTGATTATTAATTTCTTTTGCTTTTTGACGAAGACGCATGTTGTGGTCAAGCTCTTTTTTTCTTATCCTAATATTCTTTGGAGTTACTTCCAATAGTTCGTCATCACACAAAAATTCAATGCAATCTTCAAGCGACATAATTCTTGGTGGAATTAAACGAAGAGCATCATCTGAACCAGAACTACGGCAGTTTGAAAGATGTTTTTTCTTACAAACATTAACTGCGATGTCGTCTCCTTTTGGATTTTGTCCAACAACCATTCCACTGTAAACTTGAGTGCCTGGAGTAATAAACAATTCACCACGTTCTTGAGCATTAAACAAACCGTATGTGATTGCTTCGCCTGTTTCAAACGCAATAAGTGAACCAAATTCACGGCGTTTTATTGGCCCTTTATATTCTTCATATGCATGGAATACGGAGTTCATAATTCCTTCGCCACGAGTATCTGTTAAGAATTCAGATTTGAAGCCAAAAAGACCACGTTCTGGAATAAAGAATTCCATTTTCATTCTTGAATTATGGTCAGTCATTTGGATTAATTCACCTTTTCTTGTTCCCATTTTACTCATAATTGTACCAACGCAATCAGCAGGAACGTCAATTGTTAATCTGTCTATTGGCTCAAGTTTTTTGCCATTTTCTTCCAAGAACAATACTCTTGGCATTGAAACTTGGAATTCATATCCATCGCGACGCATGTTTTCAATTAAAATTGAAAGGTGCATCTCCCCACGTCCACAAACTGTGAAAGCATCAGCAGAATCTGTGTCTGAAACTTTTAATGAAAGGTCTTTTATCGCTTCTTTATACAATCTTTCGCGTAGATGACGACTTGTAACGAATTTTCCTTCCTTTCCAGCGAATGGACTGTTGTTAACCATAAAAGTCATTTCAACAGTTGGTTTTTCAATTTGAACAAAAGGAATTGGAGTTGTGTCAAGAGGGGAGCAAACAGTGTCGCCAATTTGTGCTTCTTCAATTCCTGCAATGCAGACTATGTCACCTGCATTTCCAATTTCAAGAGGAACTCTTTTAAGTCCAACAAATTCAAAAAGTTGAACAATTTTTCCGCGGATATTTCTTGGTTCATGATAGTTTGTAACAACAATGCTGTCACCAACTTTTGTAGTTCCTTGTTCAATTTTTCCAACAACGAGTCTTCCAACAAAATCGTTATGTTCTGCTGCTGAAATTAACATTTTTAAAGGTTTTTCTTTGTCGCCAGATGGAGCAGGAATGTGAGATATTATTGTTTCAAAAAGAGGCTTCATGTCTGTTCCGAAATTGTTTGGGTCAAGACTGCTATGTCCTTGACGTGCAGAACAATAAACAAAAGGCGAGTTAAGTTGTTCTTCGTTTGCATCAAGGTCCAAAAATAACTCTAAAATTTCATCTTGGACTTCGGAAATTCTTGCATCTGGTTTATCAATTTTGTTTACAACAACAATAACCTTCAAGTTTAATGCAAGGGCTTTTTCCAAAACAAATCTTGTTTGAGGCATTGCTCCTTCATATGCGTCAACAACAAGCAAAACGCCGTCAACCATTTTTAACACACGTTCAACTTCGCCACCAAAGTCAGCATGTCCTGGAGTGTCAACAACATTGATTTTTATTCCTTTGTATATGCAACTTGCATTTTTTGAAAGAATTGTTATTCCTCTTTCGCGTTCAATAGCGTTTGAATCCATAACCCTGTCTTCAACAACTTGGTTTTCATGAAAAACATTTCCTTGTTTTAAAAGTTCATTAACAAGGGAAGTTTTGCCGTGGTCAACGTGAGCAATTATAGCAATGTTTCTTATGTTTTCGTTTGTCATATTAATTTTTCCTTTGTATTTTTCCATATTTTTATTATTTAATATAATAACTTTACGAGTATAACACTCAATGTAATTTCTCGCAAGAGAATTTGAAAAATTTTTTAAATAAATTGTTGGATTTTTATTGACAAACAGCTTAAAAGAATGTAGAATAATTCACGCTAAGGGGTGTAGCCAAGCGGTAAGGCACCAGACTGTGACTC